>JALYIN010000051.1 GCA_030775765.1 Verrucomicrobiota bacterium | reverse complement strand
CCGATGCCTTTGTTGGCGCCCGTGATCAGGGCAATTCTTTTGGTACTCATAGTTGGGAATAATTTTGTTTGTAGTTGAAGGCCGATCGCGATTTAATCAAACTGTAATTAAAACCATTACATTTAAGCTCACGTGGTCAACCAGCAATTTACTTTCGCCGTCCACATCATGACCGCCCTGGCTTTTTCGCCCGGGAAGGTGATCGGGTCACAGACGCTGGCGGCGAGCGTAAACACCAACCCTGTCGTCGTGCGCCGATTGCTCCTCGCCCTCCGGCGTGCCCGGCTTATCGACACCTTTACCGGCAAGCACGGGGGCGCCCGGCTCCGGAAGAAGTCCCGCGAAATCTCCCTCGTGGATATCTACGACGCCGTGGAACCGCGCCCGGTGATCCCGGTCAACCAGCGGAAAGCGTTAAGGAAGTGCCAGGTTAGCTGCAACATGAAGAGCATCATGATTGGCATCGCCGAGGGCGCTGAAGACGCCGTGAGAAAACACCTGCGCGGCATTACCCTCGCGCAACTTCTCCGCGACGTGAATAGTGCCGCGTCATCGGGCCGTAGCACAGGGTAGTGCGCTTGAATGGCTTCAAGAGGGAGCGAATCCCGCCGGCCTGATTCTCATCCATCCGTTCGTCGAAGGAGACAGAGGATCCGTTCGAGGGAGAATTTACGGCGGAAGAAACGAATACTTCCATCTCGCCTGTCCGGACGTGGATTGCCTTGCAACTATCTGGCAACCCGTCTGAGCAAGCCGGCCAGAGTTGCGATAATCACCGGCACGATAATGAACCCTGCGATTTTCAAAATGGTGGCGCAGACGTCGGGACGAACCGGCAATCTTCCATAATAAAAAACTGGCACTGGTTGCAGTTGCCATTCTGAACCCCAGGCTACATCGACGGGAAGAAATTGGTGGACACTTATAGCCAAGCCTTTTGTCCAGTCCGGTTTTTTTGGCTCGGTGGCTTGTTCCGGCACGGCGGTCGTTGTTCGTCCAACGGGCTCTGAGCCCGGGGACCTTGGGACTTCGGCGGAAATCTTCGGCTCGGTCTTTAGTTTCGCTGCGCGCGGTTCCTTGAAAACAACGGTCCCCAAAAGAATTAAAGCCGCGGAATAAACCAGCAACCGCGCGGGACGGATTCCATATCCCGCCAGCAACCAATAAAATGCGTCAAAGGCCCATCGGAGCTTGAAAACTTTTGCTCGTCTCCAATAGCGATTCCGTTCAGCACGACGCCGCGTTAGATAAACTTTGTTCGCGTCACGGTCCCGGCCGGTGGCCCGAAAGACACTTTCAAGTTGATTGTAAGGCTGACGATCGTATTCCTGCACGACATAATAAAGCGCCCGTTCCAGCCGAATATAACGCAGGTAATCGTGAGAGCTTCGTTCTAGCTTCGTTTCTCCGCGGGAGTTATCTGTCGGCTCCGCCATCAACACCTCTTCCAAATGATGGTAGAGCGAGGTGCCATCTTCGAGCCGTGCGCTGCCATCCTTCATTCTAAATAGGGATTTCCAGTCGACTTGGATCCGATCATACGTGCATCCGCTCAAGTCCAGACGACCCTGAAATTGGATTTGGTCTGCCACTCTCCCGGTTCCTGAAAAACTGAGGACTCGAAACGAAGTCTCACGAAAACTCGCCTTGGCCTTAAAGAGAGTTTCTTCAAAGTGCGCATCTTGATCGAAACGCGCGTGATCGAACGACACATCATGAAACAAGGCGCCTTCGTTCCGCTCTGCTCCCAAGAGAGATTCCCCCTTGACGGACAACCCTCGATCAAAGTGAGCCACGCCAATGAAGCGGCATCCGATGAACTTCGCAGAGTCGTTAAAGATCGAGGCCGCAAAACTGGCTTCTCCCGCGAACACTGCGCCACTGAAATCGACTTCGTCATCGAAGCGGACCAAGTGAAAAGCGGCTTGCTGGCGAAACTGCGTTCCCGCGAACATCGGCTTTGAGCCTTTTCGAAACTTTGCAAAGTGAAAGACCGCAAGACTATTCATATTAGCGCTGAAAAAAGACGCCGACCTGTTGAACTCAACGTTCACGAATCGAGCTTCCCCGCCGAACTGAACGGCATTGAAGATTACCGGCCCCACGAATGTGGCCGCCGCAATCCCTGCAACTCCAAAACGGCCGGTGCCTTCAAAGCGTGCGCCAGTGAAATCAATGGTTTTGTCATCTCCGCTAAACTTAACGCCTATGAATTCGGTTTCGCCCTTGACGCACAATCCGATAAAACTTGCCGCGCCAGCAAATGTCGCAGCATCCAGTTGTAGTTCAGGACGCGCACCGAAAAAAAGACCGCCATCAAGCTTTGCGGCGAAGAAAGATACCGGTTTGTCGCCGCTATTGAATTTGGCCCCTGGGAATATTGCCTGGCCGGTGATTTGTGCACCGATGAACGAAACTCCAGATTCGAATAACGCCTTTCGAAAACTGGCAATGCCCCGAATTCGGACTCTGTCAAACCGGGCTACCCCCTCGATGCTACTGAAGCGTACTCCATCAAAAGAAACGTCGCTTCCAAACACAGCGCCTGAAAAGTCAGCCCCGCCCTTGAAATCAGTCGTTAGTGACTCTGTCGTCCCTAGGCTGCTGAATAGTGCAGTGCCGGAGATGTTCGCGTCGCGAAATGTAACCCCCTTCCAAAGGGTCGCCGCCTGGAAATCGACGGCAGCCCCAATTTTGAGACCGTCAAAAAAGGCTTCACCAGCAAAACTCGCTCCCGAAAACTGGCCATCCCCAACGAAGCTCGCTCGCGAAAAAACAATACGAGCTTCCGGATTTGTGAATTTCGCTCGTTTAAAATTAGCCGCGCCGCCGCCAATCTGAATAGAGGCAAAATCCACGTCGCCCATGAAGGTAGTGGCGAGGGGGTCTTCGCCGGCCGTTAGACTGAATGATGCATGTGCATCGATGTGCGCGCTGTTGAAGATGGCCTTTTGCTCGAACACGGCACCGTCAAAATTAGCACTACCTCCAATGCGAACGGCGGTAAAATCAGCGGCGCCTATGAACTTCGTAACAATCGGCTTCCGGTCCAATATCTCAACGGAATGTGAGGAAAAAAAAGCGTTCCCGCCAATGTGCGTGCTATTGAAGCTAGCTTTTCGCTGGAAGAGTGCGCCACTAAAATTAACATCTTTACCAATGTCCGTGTCGCTAAAATCTGCATCTCCTTCGAAGATCGCTACAACGGGGCTCTTTCCACCTAACGAATAGAAGAAAGCGCTTCCGCCAAAATGCGCTCTGGCGAACATGGCTTTCTGCTTAAATTGTGCTCCTTCGAATTCTGCGGTCCCTCCAAAGTCAGCGGCGATAAAGTCAACGTCGCCTTCAAACGTGATAACACCCGGGTTATCTCCTGTAGTTGAGCGAAAGAATGCCGCCTCTTCAATCTTCACACCGTTGAAAATCGCCTTTTGCTTGAAAGACACCGCCTCGAAGATCGCCTGTCCGGAAAAGCGGGCAGTTAAGAAATTCGCATCCCCAAAAAAACTAGTGCTACTAAAGTCGGCGTGGCTTGAAAACTTTGCACCGGTGAAATCTGCCTCCTTCTTAAAGGTGCATCTCCGGAACGAAGCAGACTTCGCGAATTGCGCTCGACAAAACTTAACTGCAGTCCCAGCAAAGCGGGTGCGGTCGGCCGAGAAGACGCCAAGCACTTGTGCTTCATCGAACCTCGAAATTGAACCGAAAAACTTTGCGTTTTTCAGCCTGCAGTCGCCCGCAACTGTTGCCCGGTGCAAGTCACACCCGCGCAGGAATGTCGAGCCGGAAAGAATGAGAGTTGACTCGAAAAAGCTATGCGAGAACTGGACAGATTCTTCGAAATGACATTTCAAGAAGCACACATCTTTCTTTAAGGCGACACTATTGAGCCGCAACGGGCCTCGGATTATCGCGTGGCGCAATTCTATCGGCTGTCCATTTCGCGCCGCCTTTTCAATTAGAGTCGCCTCAACGGTGCGTTCCTGCTCGGATTCGCTCCCATTGAAATGGCACTGCAGAACTTTTTCGCTCGTGGCACTCACGATTCACACAGGAACGTATCGATCCTGTCAATTCCGAGAAAAAAAGCTAGCTCAAATGAGCCAGCCGCGCGCGGGGAGGATGTTCGCCATGAGACTCAACGAACGAATTTCCAAAGCGCGCACCCAGCGTTCCTTTACGAGTGATGTTCTAAATCGTCGCCATTTTTCCTAACGGATCGCGAAGGCATTTACAAGCAATTGCGACGCGAACCATCTCGCATTAGCGTCCGCGCCTATGTTAAGCGCGGGAATCGTCGGGCTGCCGAACGTGGGGAAATCCACGCTCTTCAATGCGGTCACGCGAACTCGAAAGGCGCAGGCCGCCAATTATCCGTTCTGCACGATCGATCCGAACCTCGGCGTGGTGACCGTGCCAGACCCGCGACTCGAGACACTCTCGAAGCTCTCCCATTCCCAAAAGATCATCCCCGCGGCTATCGAGTTTGTGGATATTGCCGGCCTGGTCAAAGGCGCGAGCGCGGGCGAAGGGCTCGGCAACCAATTCCTCAGCCACATCCGCGAAGTGAACGCGATCGTCCAGGTCGTGCGCTGTTTCGAGAACGCCGATATCCATCACGTTAGCGGCACCATCGATCCGGTCCGCGACATCGAGGTGATCAACACGGAACTCGTCCTGGCCGACCTGGGGTCGCTCCAGAAAAGGCACGATCGCCTCCAGAAAGAAGTCCGGGCCGGCTCGAAGACCGCGAAGGCGGAAGCGGCGGTCATCGACAAGCTCCTTCCGCATCTTGATGCCGGGAAGCCGGCTATTACCCTCGACATCACGCCAGAGGAAAAAGAAATCGCGCGCGACTTTTTCCTGTTGTCCTCCAAACCGACGCTCTTCGCCTGCAACGTCGCGGAATCCGACCTGGCGGCGTCTGCAGCCGACGGGAACGAATACGTCCGTGCCGTCCAGGAATACGCGCGAAACCATTTCGCGACGGAAGCTGTCGTCATCAGCGCGCAAATCGAAAGCGAACTGGTGGACTTAAGCGAAGCCGAAGCCCAAGAATACCTGCGCGACCTGGGCGTCGAGGAGAGCGGCGTCGGGGCTCTAATCCGCGCCGTGTATCATTTGCTCGGGCTACGCACTTACCTGACGACGGGCGAAAAGGAAACGCGCGCCTGGACCATACGGGCTGGAGACAAGGCGCCCGCCGCCGCCGGCGTCATCCATTCCGATTTCGAACGCGGCTTCATCGCAGCGGAAACCGTTCACTTCGACGATCTCGTCGGCCTCGGTTCCTTCGCCAAAGCGCGTGAATCCGGGAAACTCCGGATCGAAGGAAAAGATTACATCGTGAAAGATGGCGACGTCGTCGAGTTCCGCTTCAACGTGTAGCGGAAAAGAAAGAGTTTACTCTGCGGTGTAGAGAATCCGGCCGCACTGCTCGCAGCTCACGATCTCTTTGCCGTTTTTCACCCGGTGCGCGGTTTGCGTCGTCACTTTCATGTGGCAACCGGTGCAAACCTCGTGCTCCAGCGCCACCACTGCCGCGTCGCCTTTGCTCGCGAACAACCGCTCGAAAAGGCTGAGCAACTCTTCCTCGACTTTGGCGGCAATCTCGGTCCGCTCCGCCGTAAGTTGAATCAACTGGCCCTCCAGCGTTGCTCCTTTTTCGTTGAGGTCCTTCATTTGCCGCGCAATCGAGTCGCGCGCGGTGGACGCTTTCTTATCCTCAATCGCCAGTTGGCCTTTCAACTTCTCCGCCTGGTCCATCAACTCCAGTTCCTGATCCTCGATCGCCTGGATTTCTTTTTCGTAGCGCTCGATCTCATTGCCCATGGCGCGAAACTCGTCGTTTTTCCGCGTCTCGTACTGCTGGGTCTTGAGCCTGTTAATGCTCTCGCGCCGCGTGCCGGCATCGAGCTCGAGCTTCTTCCGGTCCATTTCCAGGTGCTGGCCCTTGCTCTTCAAGGCACCCAGCGCCGCCACGCTCGCGGCGAGCTGCGCTTCCAGATTCTGCCGCTGCTGCGGCATGGTCTTAATCTCGGCCTGGATCTGCCTGATCTTTTGCTGTCGATTTTGAAGGACGAGCAATTGCTCCAGTTCCGCTTGCACGCGCGCATGTTATGGGCAGAGCGAACCAGCGTCAATCGCCCGGCTCTTGATTCATCGGCGCCAACTCCTTCATAGTGCGCCCTCCCTTGTTTCCATGGCTCGATCACCCTTATTTCAAGACGTCCAACGCGCGTTGCGCATCGCATCCTGGTTGGAGCGAAGCGGAGCCGGAGCGGACGAAGCGGTAGAGCGAATCGAGGCCGCCCGTTGGGACCGGCGACGCTTTCTCAAGACAGCGGTAGCCGCCGCCGCGGGCGCGAGCGTAACGCCGGTTTTCAGAACGGCCGCGCGCGGGCCGCAGGCGCCGAACATCGTTATCATCGGCGCCGGCACAGCGGGTTTGGTCTGCGCGTATCGGCTGCAACAGAGCGGCATCACTGCCCGTCTGTTCGAGGCAAGCACCCGGTCGGGCGGACGAATGTTCAGTCTCCGGAATTTTTTTCCGGACAATCAACTGACGGAGCTCGGCGGCGAATACATCGATTCGGAGCACAAGAGGATGCGCGGCCTTGTCGAGGAACTGGAACTGAAACTAAACGACCTGGGAGGTGAAAATCCGCGCGGCGAGCACACCTATTTCTTCAGCAACGAGCGGCTCCGGGTAGACGCGAATTTCATTGACCAATTTCGACCCGTCGCCAAGGCCGTCGCGGCGGATCTGAAGTCGATGAAAGTCGAGGGCGAGATCAGCTTCGAGACTGCGCATGCGCGCGAGGTGGATGGGCTGAGCATTCCCGAATGGTTTGAGAAGCGCGGTATCTCCGGCCTGGCGACCGCGGTGCTCCGGGCCGCGTACGCCGGCGAGTACGGTTTGGAAATCGAGCAGCAAAGCGCGCTCAACCTGTTGCTGACCATGGGCGACAAAACGCCGCCAGACGAGTTTCGCATTTTCGGCCCGAGCGACGAGCGTTTTCACATCGTCGAAGGAAACGACAGCGTGCCTTCGCGGCTGGCGGAACGATTGAAGCAGCCCGTGGAATTCGGTACACGCCTGGAGGCGATCAGCAGCGACGGCCGCGGATTCAAACTGGCGTTGCGCGCCGACCACACCACCATCGAAGCGAAAGCAGACATGGTAGTTCTGGCGCTGCCGTTCACAATTCTTCGCCAGCTCGACGTGCGCGTGAAACTCCCGGATGAAAAACGAAAAGCGATCCGGGAACTCGGCTATGGCACAAACGCGAAACTGATCGCCGGATTTTCCCGCCGCGTTTGGGAGGAATCGCGCAGCACTGGCTATACTTTCACGGACTTGGAATTCCAATGCTGCTGGGAAACCAGCCGGGGACAACCGGGTTCGCACGCAATCCTGACAAATTTCGCCGGCGGCAATCTCGGTCTGCATCTCGACCAAGGCGAGGTGCAGGATCGCGCCACCACGTTCGCCTCGCAGGCCGAGCGAATTTATCCCGGCGCTGTCGACGCGTTCACCAAGAAAGCCATTCGCCAACATTGGCCCAGCTCTCCGTTCGCCCTTGGCTCTTACACCTGTTACAAACCCGGCCAATACACGACGCTGGCCGATTCTGTGGCGGCACCCGTCGGCAACCTGTTTTTCGCCGGCGAACACACCAGCGCCGAGTTCAACGGCTACATGGAAGGCGCCGCCGAGTCCGGTGAGCGCGCCGCGAAAGAAGTGCTGGCGAAGATCAACCGCCGCAGGTAAGTCGGCCTAGGGCTTGGTTGGACTCCCGGAGGCGGGCGGCGAAACGGATTTAGCGGGATTGGGGGATTGTTTGTCTGAGGCCGTCGCGCGCGCTTTCTTATTCAGCTCAACTATTACTTCCGTCGTGAAGTCCATGCTGTCGGGCGAAAAAAGAATCGGAGAGAAGCGGTTCAAACTGGCGCCGGATTTATCAAAAACGAGGTCCAGGTTCTTGGATTTCCCCTGCGCTATCACGACATCGGTCATCTCCTTCACAATTCCTTCGCGCAGTCGAAGCATCTGTTGCTGGAGTTGCTGTTCGCGGGTTTGCCTGAAGTCGTTGATCTCGCGCTCCATGTTCTTCAGGCTGGCAATCTTCTCGTCTCGTTCTCTTGCTTTTGATGCCTTGGCGTCCGCGCTTAACGCTGGGGTATCGAGCTGACCGTTGAGCTTGTTGATTTCATCCAGCGCCTTTTTGTACGCCTCCGCCCGTTCGTCGTATTCCTTCTTCGCAGCATTGGTCGCTTCATTGAGTTTCGCCTCAGCCTCCTTGGTCTTGTGGTATTCCTTCAAAACACGATCCATGTCGACTGTGCCGATCTTCAGCTGCGCCCGTGCTTCGGCGGCGCTGGCGAGGCAGACGATGAGGACGATTGCGCGCAGCAAGGAGGGGACGTTAG
>JALYIN010000050.1 GCA_030775765.1 Verrucomicrobiota bacterium | reverse complement strand
GCGGTGCGGCTGCATGGATTGGCGTCGTCCCCGACGCCGGAGACCCAGGTACGAGTGGCTTGCGCCATGGCGGCAGAGGAGAAGCCGGTGACAAGGAGACAGCAGAAGAGGATGCGAAGAGGTCTGGAGTTGTTCATATATTTTTGGTTGTGAGGTTGAACTGAGGGCGATGAGCGTAGACAGGTCGGCAAAAAAGCGTCAAGACAATTTTCTTCAAAGATCCAGAGCTCTTGTGGCGCAATCTCAAAACGAGTAGCATGGCGCGTATGCTCGGCTTTCGACCGCGCGGCGAGCGCGCCTCCCGCCCGGCGGCTTTGGAGGCCGGTGCGCTCGATATTCGCGATCCATTGATTGCAGGTCGCTGCTCGGGCGAACGACCTGGGCCCGCGTTGCTCCGCGAAATGCGTATTCGCCCTGGTCTCGCTCTATCGCTCAGGCGGGGTTCGGCCTGGGCTTTGGCAGAGGCGATGCTTATGGCCAAGCCCGTGAGCGCGACGGGTTATTCCGGTAATCTCGACTTTATGAATCTAAAAAACAGCCTGCTTGTCGATTATCAGCTGGTCGAAATAAAGGAAGACCGGCCGATCCATATCCGCGAAACCCTTTGGCCGGAGCCTTCGATCAAACAGGCGGCTGAGTCCATGCGCGATGTTTACGAGTATCGGGACGAAGCTCTCTCGCGCGCCCTCCTGGAGCAGATCGTGGCGACTTAGCTCAACGTCGATGTCGAACCAGCCTTCTTCCTTTGTGTCCCAGCTCATTGAGGCCATGAGACGCAATCCGCGGCGAGCCCTTTTCGCGGCGGCGGTTATCAGCGTCCTGGTCAGTTGTTATCCGGTAGTTTTTTTCGGCCGCAGCTTTGTTTCGGCGAATGCAGTTCCGATGCTCTATCCGGGGATCCCCTCGTTCCCCGGCCACGATGAGAACGAAACCGAGAACTTCAAAGGCTCGGACGCGGGCGCCATCATGTGGCATGATGTGCCGAACTCCTTCATCCAAAGCCGCGCCTTATTTCGGGACGGCGAGCTGCCGCTCTGGAACCGATATAACTCCTGCGGCCTGACTTTGCTGGGACAGGGGCAGTCCATGTTTGGCGATCCTCTGCATCTGCTTCCCGTGCTTGCGGGAGGAGAGGCCTGGGCGTGGGACGTGAAGTTTGTGCTGGCCAAGGTGCTTTTTTGTTTCGGTCTTGGTTTGGCCGTTTACAGCGCCTGTCGCCATCTGCCGGCAGCGTTGTTACTAACTCTTTCCTCAGGCTTCATTGGTTTTTTTGCGTATCGGTTCAACCATCCCGCTTTCTTTAGCGTTTCCTACGCGCCATGGCTCCTTGTCTGCTGGCTTGAACTAACGCGCGCCGCAACTCTGCGGTCGGCAGCGGCCTGGACGGCTGGATTGCTTTTAGCGGGCTGGACGGAACTTAACAGCGGGACAGCAAAGGAAGCATATATGTTACTCCTAAGCCTGCATGGCTCTGGCCTTCTCGTATTCGTGCTTACCCCGACGGCCTTCCGGGTAAGGAAACTTGTGCACCTCTGCGTCGCTGGGGTGAGCTTGGTCCTTCTGGCCGCTCCTGTCTGGCTTACGTTTTTCGAAGCTCTGCCCAAAGCTTACGTGCCTTACAAGGAAGCTGCCCGCGCCTATCAAATTCAGCCGGGCCTCTTCCTCGGTTTGTTCGACGACATCTTTTATCGCGCCTTTAATCCCAACTGGCTTGTCACCAATCCGTCGACGAATTTTCTCGTCCTCCTCGGCTGCCTTTTCTCGCTCCTCTACCTGCGGCGGCTGGTGCGGGACCGAGTCTTTGTTGCCGTTGGATTGAGCGCGCTCGTTCCGCTGGCTTTGGTCTTCGGGGTCGTGCCGGCGACAGTCATCGAAAGGGTGCCGATAATCAACCACATCTGGCACATCGATAATACCTTTTCCTGCGTGCTTATGATCGAGCTCATCGTCCTGGCAGGGTTTGGTCTTAGGTCATTTTTGGAACGGTGCCTGCGCCCGAGCTGGAAAATGGATTACACCCTGTTCGTCTTTGGCGCGCTGGTAATTTTGGGCGCCTACTTTGGCTTCACCCAGGCGAACCAGCGAATTCCAAACGATTTTCCACTCCCCGAGCAAGCAGTCCCGAACCGGTTCTTCGTTCTTTATAGTTTGTCGCTGATCGCCGCTCTGTTGGCTCTGCCGTTGTTAGTTCGGCCGATCCTTCGCGGATCTGCGTTCGGGCGTGTCGCGGCCGGACTCCTTTTGTTCTGCCTGATTGCCGTGCACTGGCGCCATGGTTTACACCTGCGCACCGGGGTAAAGCAAATCGACGATTACGTTGTCAATCCACTCCCCCGCATAGAGTTTGGCGAGCCTTCGCTGGCGATTGAGTCTCTTAAAAGTCAGCCCGGGCTTTTCCGCACTGTCGGACTCGGAAGCGTCCTGTTTCCCGGCGTAAATGGGATGTTTGGGGTAGAGTCGATCTACGGGCCGGATCCATTGGCAAACCCGTACTACCACGAGCTATTGACAGCGGCCGGTGTGCGACAGGAGTGGAGTTGGCGCTGGATTGTGGAGCGGGCGAATCCGAAGCCACGTCCGCTCTACAATATGCTGAACGTCCGTTACTTTCTCGGTATGCCGCCGCGGCCGGGCCGGGAAGTCACCCTAACCGGACGACCGGAGTTCGACTTGGACATTACCCAAAATGAAGGGGAGTGGCCGCGAGCCTTCTTTGTCGATACCCTCCAAACCTACGAGCGCGTAGACCAGTTCGTCGCGCTGCTACGGCAAAACGATCCGAGGCCTTTTGCCGCGGCGCAAGCAAACGATCCGATTGGACAGAAGATGGAACGAATGCCGTCGCCGATGTCCGCCGTCGCGGCGGCCCACGACTATCACCTAACGAGCAACACTACGACATTTACGATCGACGCGCCGGGCGCTGGCGTCGCCGTGCTGACCGAAGCGTATGTCCCGGGCGATTTCCAGGTAACGTTGAACGGCAAACCGGCTGACTATTTTCGTGTCAATCATGCCTTTCGCGGTGTGAAAATTCCGGCGGCGGGGAAGTATGAGGTTTCTTACTCGTACTGGCCTCGCCACTTTACCTTCTCTCTGTTGCTGGCGGCACTCGGAGTTCTAGTGCTGCTTGCCTGGCTGATCATAACATTTCGGCGCCCGCGCCTCGCCGAAAGCGACCGCGAAAGCACATTGCGCGCGTGAGGTTGACACTGCGCACGGTGCCAGCATTGTCATTTCGTGCCGACCAATTCTTCTCAGGGCTGGAAGCGAGTCTTCGTTTCTGGCGGCGCAGGGTTCATCGGGAGTCATTTAGTCGCCTCCCTATTAGAAGACAACGAAACGGAGCGCGTCGTTATTTTCGACAACTTCACGTCGGGCCAGCTATCCTACATTAAGGAAAGCGCGAAAGACTCTCGTGTTGAAGTGACCGAAGCGGATTTGAAGGATGTGGGGGCGGTTGCTTCCGCCATGGTCGGCTGCGACACCGTTTTTCATCTGGCGGCGAACCCGGACATTGCCAAGGCGGCTACCCAGCCGGACATCGATTTCTGGGAGGGCACCTATCTTACCCAGAACGTGCTCGAAGCCATGCGCATAAACAGCGTGCGCAAAATTTTGTATACATCGGGCAGTGGTGTGTATGGCGAGAAGCCCACCGTTGCTTTCGCGGAGGATTATGGCCCCTGTGTCCCAATCTCGACCTATGGCGCGAGCAAGCTTGCCTGTGAAGCTCTCATCGCGGCCTACTGCCACATGTTTGAATTACTTGGACGTGCCTTTCGTTTCGCAAACGTGGTCGGCCCACGGCAGACTCACGGTGTCGGATACGATTTCATCCGGCGCCTGAAGGCCGATCCGACCCAGCTCCGCATCCTCGGAGATGGCACCCAAAAGAAAAGCTACATCCACGTTGAAGACGTTCTAACCGCAATTCGTCGCGCCGACGGGCGCACTCGAGACAAATACGCGATGTTCAACGTGGCGACAAACGACTACATCACGGTCGCCGAGATTGCCGACCTTGCGGTGAAAGTAAGTGGCCTTACGCCCGGAGTAACGAAGTATGAGTTCACGGGAGGCGATCGTGGTTGGAAGGGTGATGTTCCGATCGTGCGCTTCAATTCCTCTAAGATCAAAGCCCTCGGCTGGAGAGCGCAACGTTCATCCGCCGAAGCCGTCAGGGATGCGATGAAAGCCATGCTAGAGGAACTAAAGGATGCCTGAGCAGACCGCCACCATCGAACATCTGATGCCGGCCGGCGCGAACCAAGGTCCGGTGGACGTGAGCATCGTCGTTCCTTCGTTAAACGAAGAGATCACGGTGGGTGAGTTTGTAGATTGGTGTAAGACAGGCCTGGAACGCGCCGGCGTCCGAGGGCAGATCCTGATCGTTGATAGCTCTACGGATAAGACGCCTGACATCGTCCTGGCGCATGGCGGCGAAGTGCTGCGAACGCCGAAGCGGGGGTTGGGCCGCGCTTATATCGATGCCTCCAGTCACATTCGCGGCCGGTGGATCGTCATGGGCGATGCCGACCTGACTTACGACTTCCGCGAGCTGGGGCCATTCGTGGACGCTTTTCGGAACGGCGCTGAATTTGTCATGGGCAGCCGGTTCCGCGGGAGCATCGAGCAAGGCGCCATGCCGGGCCTGCACCGTTATTTTGGAACGCCGTTCACTACCTGGATTCTCAATCGAATCTACGGCAGTCGTTATTCTGATATTCATTGCGGCATGCGCGGTCTCACTCGCTCGGCTTTCGAGCGAATCGACCTGAAGTCCCAATCGTGGGAGTATGCCAGCGAGATGGTCCTGAAAGCCGCGCGCCTGAAGCTTGTCACGGCTGAAGTGCCCGTCAAATTTTATAAAGACCGGGAAGGCCGCTTTAGCCATCATCGGCGGATGGGCTGGCTTTCGCCCTGGATTGCGGGCTGGTTGAATTTGAAGGTCATGCTGGTCTACACGCCCGATTCGTTCCTGCTCAAGCCCGGCATCCTACTGAGTGCCATTGGCGCGCTTATAGCATGTGCTCTCGCCATGGGGCCTGTCACCATCGGAAGTGTTGGCTTTAGCCTTTACTGGCTTCTCTTTGGAGTAACGTGCGTGACCCTTGGATATAGCTCCATCCAAATAGGGGTGTTAGCCCGAGTCATGCATGGCTTGCGGCCAGAATCGCTAAGACGCGTGCGGCAAATACTCAGCTACGATCGCGGCATGCTACTGTCGGCCGGAAGCGTTTTGGTAGGTATCGTTCTCCTAAGCACCCTGGTCTACCATTACCTCCACGCGAATCTCCGCCTGTTCGAGATCTCGCATCCGGCTATATTTGGTTTACTTCTTATCATAATTGGCTTTCAGACTTTCTGTTTCACTCTTTTGCTGGAAATGGCGCAGCGGGTCGCGCCGGAGAACAGGCTTTGAACAATCGAACACATGAGTCGTATGGCGAGAGAGAGCTGAGCTTCGTCGACCGCCTGGGCGTATGGCTTTCCGAGCGCGCGATCGCGCGAGAGCTTCCCGACCGGACCGACCTGGAAGTGCTTGAATTAGGGTGCGGGTTCCGAGCAGCCCACCTGATCGCACTAAGTCCGCGGCTGAAACGCGGGGTGGGCGTGGATTTTCGAATCGCATCCAACCTTGGCACGGTGGAGAAGCTGGCGTTCCACCAGGGAACTATTGAAGAAGCGCTATCTAAAATGGCATCCGAGCGATTCGATGCCGTGATGCTTATTTCGGTGCTGGAACATCTTCGAGATCCATTCGTGGTTATTGAAGCCGCCTACCACTTGTTGAGAAATTCCGGGTTGCTTCTCATCAACGTTCCGACCTGGCGTGGGAAAGGGTTTCTGGAATTTTCCGCGTTTCGTCTGGGCCTTAGCCCGAAGGTGGAAATGGACGATCACAGAATGTATTACGACAAACGAGACCTCTGGCCAGTTCTGGTGCGGGCAGGCTTCAAGCCCAGCTTAATCAAACTGCGTTACCACAAATTCGGGTTGAACCTGTTCGCGGTAGCGCGACACGAAGATGTCTGACCACGTTCGGGCTTCGCGTGACGACTGGGATGCGCATTGGGAGCACTACGCCGAATCCGCGTCGGAAAATCCTGCGCAACACATGAGACATGACTTTATCGCGCGCCTGCTTCGCGAAGATGTCGGTCAAGGCGCAATGCGGCTGTTCGATCTCGGCAGCGGCCAGGGGGACCTGGTGCAGAAACTCGAATCGTTACTGCCGACCGCGGAATTTGTTGGCGCGGAGCTAAGTG
>JALYIN010000049.1 GCA_030775765.1 Verrucomicrobiota bacterium | reverse complement strand
TCGCACAGCAGCGCCGCCGTGAATACCATCGCCGCCACGCGGAAAATCCAGCGGCGCCGTATAGCTACGGCGCCGCTCGATACATCATCCGCGACGGATCGCGATCTCCAGTTCCCCAGAAAATCCTAGGCGCCGGGGGCGCCGGGAATCGTTTTCGGGCGGGTCACTAAGTGGACAATGAGCCCGATAATGTTGGTCGGCGGAATCCAGACCAGCACTTTGACGAGGGTCGCGTTCGGCGACTGCCGACGATTCGCGTCCTTGGTCACCCAGATCGCGATAAAAAGGTAGATCGCGAGGCTGACCAGTGGAACGATGATTCCGAAGCCCGCGCAGGCGGCGAGAGCCCCGGCGGCTTGGGCGTCAGTGAGCTGCACGGGCGTGGGGCTAGCATCCTGTGCGAGCAGGGCGGTTGCAGTGAAAAAGAGTGGAATGCCGGAAATAAGTCGCTTCATGGCGGTTTGATTACCGGTTTTCGCCAGAGCCTGTCAACGGAATTCCCAAGTTTTTTGCGCCGCCCCGCGCGCCCGAAAACAAAAAACCGTCTCGAAGTCTCACGGCTTCGACAGGGCGTGGCTGAACGCGCCCAGCGCCGCGAGCCCCCCGAAAAATAGAACCCGGATCAAAACCAACCCGATCGCGACATAGCCAACGATGATTCCGCTCATCGCGAGCCCATGTCCTTCTAACTCAGGGTTGGCCTTGATTTTCGCCAGGGCGAGATGACCGCAAACCACGCCGGCAATCGCGGCCACGATAAACAAACCACAACAGAATCCACAGATGGCGATGCCGCTGAAGACGAGTGACATTATCGCCAGCGGCTCGGTCTTTTTTGGGGGCAGCGCCATCGGCGCGGCCGCCCCCGGCGCAGGAGAAATCTGTGGCGCGCTGCCTGGACCCGATACGGCGCTCACCCCCGGCACGGTGGAGAGGGCCGCCCAACCGGGCGCGCCTTCGTACCAGGCCTGGTCGGACAGGTTGAGCGTACCGTCCGCGAGTTGCCGCTTAATTTCCTCCAGCGAAAAAACTCCCAACTGCTTTCCATCGCGCGCGACATGAATTTGCATGGCGCCAATGTGTTGGCCGGGAGCGAACAGGGCAAGCCGAAAGCGGAACCCCGGGCGGCAGGCTTTGTTCCTAAAAACGCTTGTCAGATTTCGCGCCGCTCTTCAGCATCCGAATCCAAGGAAATCGTCATGGAAGAAACTACCAAATCAAAAAAGCCGTTAATCGTCGGCCTTGTCCTCCTGCTCATTTTCGCCGGCGCTTACACTTTTGTTCTCACCAAATACAAAAGCGAGGGTGAGAACCGGGCGGCGTTTCTCGAGGCGGACACGCAAAAAGCCGGCGAGAATCGCATCGATGTATCCGGCCGGATCGTGACGGCCGATGTGCTGAAAGGCGACGTGGTGGTGCGCCTCGAGTTCATCCCGAAAGGTTCGTTCCTGGCCGCGGACGGCGCCACGCTCGCGCGCGATCTGGAGCTTTACGTCGCCACGACGACCGGCAAGAACGTGCACGAATTCAAAAAAGGGAAACGGATGAATCCGATCGAGGCGGTGGTCGAGATTTATGAGGGCGAGCCGATGGACTATCCGTTCGACGCCCACGTGGCCGAGCTTTCGTTTTTCTTCGAACCGGCAGCGGCCAAGGGGGGCGAGACGGGAGGAAACGAATCGATTCCGGTGGCGGTGGAGCTGCGCGGATCCGTCGCCGGCCTGCGGATGGATACCGAATACGCGAAGGAGAACACTCCGGATCACACCGTGATCGAGATCAACATCCAGCGCGCGACGACGGCGGTTTTCTTTTCCGTGTTCATCATGATCGCGATGTGGGCGCTGGCGTTTGGTGTTCTCTTCCTGGTGTTCCGCGTCTTCGCGGGGCATCGCAAGATCGAGATCTCGATGTTCTCGTTCCTGGGCGCGCTGCTCTTTGCCTTTCCGGCATTGCGCAATAGCCAGCCGGGAACGCCGCCGATCGGAACATTGAGCGATTTTCTCGCGTTCTTCTGGGCGGAAGTGATCATCGCGCTGTCGCTGCTCTCCGTCGTTTTGCGGTGGCTGATCAAAGGCCCGGGCGGCGACACGAAATAGCCGCCGACGCCAAGCGACTACGGCGTGCCGTGGCCTAACGAATCTCAAATGAGCACACGCCTCTCCTCACTCTTGGCGCGGTATCCGGCCCTCGCCGTCTGTGAAAAGCAACTTAGCGCGGCGTTTGATCTATTGGCCGCGGCCTACAAGAGCGGGAACAAGCTGCTCGTCTGCGGCAATGGCGGGAGCGCGGCGGACAGCGAGCACATTGTCGCCGAGCTGATGAAAGGCTTTCTGAAACGCCGGCCGATTTCCGCGGAGGACGCGGCGAAGCTTTCAGCGTCGGGTGGCGCAACGGGGCAAACGATTGCGACACGGCTCCAGGGAACGCTCGCCGCGATTTCCCTGCCGTCGCAAATGTCCCTGCTCACCGCGACGGCAAACGACGGCGATTTCGACGTGGTCTTCGCGCAGCAGGTTTACGGACTCGGAAAGTCTGGCGATGTCCTGCTGGCCATCAGCACCTCGGGCAAATCGAAAAACATTTGTAACGCCGTCATCACCGCAAAGGCATTCGGCCTAAAATCAATCGCGCTGACTGGAAAATCCGGTGGCGATCTCGCGCCGCTGGCGGATGTCGCGGTCAAAGTGCCGTCCGACAACGTTGCCGAAATCCAGGAGCTGCATCTGCCGGTCTACCAT
>JALYIN010000048.1 GCA_030775765.1 Verrucomicrobiota bacterium | reverse complement strand
TGGTTTACAGTATTCTCTCGGCCGTGTTTGAAATGACGCATAGTTTGCAGGTTCGACCGACTTGAGGTAGTCTCGGGCCGCAAATGCTTTCACGGGTCGCCGCGCTCTTCCTCCTGGTCTTTGCGGTTTCGTCGACGCGCGGCCAGGAAGTTTTTGCTAACTCGCTCGCGAAAATGCCGGCGAAAAAATCCACCCAGGTTGAAAGCACCTGGCTCGATCTGCGCCAGATCCCATCCGCGAACTCGAAGCCGCAGGTGAGTCCCGAATGGGTGGAAGCGATCTCTATTGTGCCAGCTGTGAAAACGCCGGGCGTGGCCGAGAAGACCGTCTTCCGAATTCGCCTCGCCCGTCCAAACGCGGAAGCGCAGGTCCTCTTTTTCCGGCTCTTTTTTGATGACAACGCCGAACAAAAACCGCAGCTGATCGCGTGGGACGAGTCCGGGACGGTGGTGATGCAATCCGGCCCGCTCGGCGCCGGTATCGGGCTTCCGACTTCCGAAAGTGTGATGATTCCGATGGTCGGCGCATCCACGGTCGACATCGAAGTGCCGGGCGACGGGAAAACGGTGCGTGGCGCGTATCTCGATTGGATGGCGAGCGCGGAGGTGCTTCATCCCGTGAGCGCGGAGCATCGCGACCTGATCCCGGAGCCATTTGCGGCCATGGCGCCGCTTCACGCCGCCACGCAGGACAGCGAGCGCTTCGGGACGGTGACCGCTTCGCTGGCGGACGAGACGATCCGCATCGGCGCGAGCGTGTCGCAAGGCGCCGCGTTTCAGTTCGGCCTCGAATCGCAACCGCTCCTGGCGCTGGTAACCTTTGAGGTGGCCAGCCCGAACATCGCCGCGCCGCCGGAGATCTTCGTCAACGGCGAAAGTCTGGGCCCCGTGACCATTACGCTTCCCGACCTGGCCGATCCGGCTTACCGCGGACAGACCGCGTCGCTCCTCCGCGGGATGCGGTTCCAATACACGGGCTGGCTGCGCGCGCAGAAGCTGATTCCCGCCGCCAATTTGAAGGCGGGAACGAACGATCTCCTGATCATCGGGGGCGCCAGCACTCCTGCCTCGGCGATTCGCGCCACCCAGATTCAATTGAAGTATCTCTGGGATAAAACAGATTACCAACTGCAGACCGACCGTTAGACCAGAATGAAAAAACGACAGAGCGCTTTCACTCTTTTGGAAATCATGCTGGTCATCAGCATCATCGTCATCCTGCTCGGGGTCGCGGTCAGCAAATTGGGGAACACGACCGGCGTGGCGAAAGGCGTCGCGGTGCGCGCCGACATCCAGGCGATCGGGACGCAACTCAAACTCTACGAAAGCATGAACGGTTTCGCGCCCACCACCGAACAAGGTCTCCAGGCGCTGGTCACCCAGCCTTCCACCGATCCGAGGCCGGCCCATTGGTACCAGCTCTTCAAGGAGATTCCCAAAGATCCCTGGGGGAGCAACTACATCTACCTTTGCCCGGGCCGGAAGAATCCCACCGGTTACGATCTTTATTCGGCCGGCCCTGATCGCAAGGCCGATACGGCCGACGACGACTGGGGTCAGTAGTAACTCTAAAGAGGCGAGGCCCGGTCGCGCGGCGCGGCCTAACGACTCCTACAATTCCACTTCCGGTGTCGGCGCCTGGTATGGCGTTGCCGCTGCTGAGGGATTTTTCGGAATGACCCCGCGGACACGAGGCGGCGGTGTCGGTAATTGCGGGATAGGCGCCGGCCGCTGTTGCTGAATCACATTCGGCTGCTGCGGTGCGATCGCATTCGGCTGCGGCACGATCGGCTGGGCTTGGATCTGTTGCTGCGGCATCTGCTGTGGCGGCATCTGGCCGGCGCCAGCCGTTGTTTTCAAGAGCGCCTCGTTGAAAGCCAGCGTCGCCGTCTGTCCATCTTTCGAAATGGTGACTTTGGTCGCGCCCATTTTTTCCGACCACTCGATGCTCGTAATGGCGTACCCGTCCTCGGGCTTGGTCGTTGTCAGATATTTCTTGAAACCCTTGTCCACGCTCGAGGCGATCGTCACAAAATCGCCGTCCTTGGAATGGGCAGCGTTGGCGACGTAAAGGTCCTTCGCAAAATTTGGCGTCGGGGCCGGCGCGGCGACAGCGGTGGCCACAGCGAACGGAGAGCGATCCATCATCCCCTGGTAACGCGCGAAGGTATACGCCTTGGGCACATCGTCGGCGAAGAGCATTTGGAGGGAAACACTGGCGAGGAGAGCGACGGCGAGATTCTTGGTTTTCATCTTGGGAACCAGTTTCAGTTTCGACAATAACGGAGCGCGTCCTGTTCGAACATCGTTATTTTCCAGCGGGCGCAAACCAGCGCGCCAGCTTCATCTTGCCGCGCATTGCCGTGGGATCGGCCGGGTCGATGTTGAGCGTGATGCTTTCGAAGACGACGAACGATTCCGGCTGCTGAACGTCGTACAAAAACTTTACGAGGGGCGGCCACGGGCTCTTCACTTCGTAGGAAGCAAAGACCGCCTGGCGCTCCGGGGTGGCGTCGCTCGTCCCGATCGCCGGGTTTTCGATCACCACGTTATGTTTGCCGGCAACCTGTTTGATCTGGTCCAGCAGCGTCGAAGCTTCGCCCGGACCTTTCAAAGTGGGCTGGTGTTCCTTGAGCCACTGGGCACGCTTCTCCCAAACAGCGCGCTCCCGGATGAAAACTTCCTGCACTTTGCGGGTATCGCGCCGCGCCGCGAGATTGGTGCGGGCCTGGTCGAGAGAGCCCATTAATTTACTCCAGACGAACCAGTTCAGGAGCAGAAAAACCACGGCGGCCACGATGGCGCTGAGGATACGCTCGCGTTGACTCAGCCGTTGATACCAGAGGGCGATATTCATCTTGGTTTTCCCTCCAGCCGGAATTGCGCGTGGTCGTTCGGCAACAACTTCGGAGCGCCCAACTCGAACTGGAACGTTTGCAGGTCGGGATTTTTTTTCACCTTGTCGGCGAACTGGTAGGCGAGCGCGGCGGAATTGGCTTCGCCGTCCACCGAGATTTGCCGGGCCGATTGATTGAAGGTCGTAATGCGAACGTCGGGCGACGGCAGGCTATCGAACAAATGGACGAGGACTTCGATCGGGTAATAATGCGGGTCGATCGCCGGGGCCAGCGCCTTCCACTTCGCTTCCGTCGCGCGGACAAACTCTGTTTTGGGCGCGTCGGTGGAGATTCTCTGGTCGAGCCGCCGAATCTGAAAGCGGAGGATCAGGAGATAGGCGAAAAAGAGCACGAGGAGCGCGGCGTACGCGGCTGCGCCGAGCAACAGGCGCTTCTTCCATTGTTTTAGCCTAACGAGTTGAGCGCGGCGGGCGCGCCAGCTTTCCGGAAGCAGATTGAGCCGCGTTTCTGCCGGGGGCACCTCCACAGCGATGAGCTCGGCATTGGTGGCGAAGATTCCTTCCACGGTGTCGCGGAATTCGTAAAGATTTTCGGCGAGCAAAACGCGCGGAGCGGAAGTGTTGATCCCCTGGAGCTCGGCGCTCAGCGTCAATTGGGGGAGGTCTCGCTGCAGTTGGAGCGCGTCCGCGCCATCGAGACTGTGGGTGAAACTCACTTTTCCTTCCTCGGCGATCGCGCACACGATCGCTTCGTTTTCCAGATAGATGAAAAGGGAGGTGCCTTCCGGGCTATGCGTCGCCGCGCGCTGGCCGGCATAGATCGTGACCTGGCTCGGGATCAACCCGCGCGCGATGAGCGGCGCCGCCAGCTCGTTCAGCTTCTCGTTGTTGACCGCCACGGCCGAAATGACGCTCCCCTCCTCTGTCTGCGAGATCAGTTCGGAATCGGTGGTCATTTCTTCGGGCGAATACGGCATCGCCTTCTCGATTTGAATGCGCACCATCTCACCGAACTCGGCCGCGTCGGTCGTGGGCAGGCGCATGCGTTGCGCGAGCACCAGGTCGAGCGGCAAGGCCAGGACGATGTCCTCCTCAGGCTGCAAGACGTCGGCCGCTTCCCCGATGCTCGCCACGGCTCGAACTTCCCAGGCGCCGCTGTGCTCAGCGAAGCGGACCAGGTCCCAACCGATCGCGGAAGGGATTACGTAAACGCGTTTCGTCGCCGGCTCGATACTAGTACTCCTTCCACGTCCCCGGAATTAACCGGATCCCGCCGCCTTGCTTGTAGATCACCACTCGCACTGTTCGGGCCACGGGCCCCGATTTGCCGATGCTGACTATTCGCACCACCTGACTATCAAACGTGATCAAAGCGGCTAGCTGATTAAACTGATCCGCGCGAAAGCCAAGCGCAATTCGCACCTCCTCGGCGTTTGTAAACTTCAAGTCGTCCTCATTCCCTTCGATGTCGTCCGGTCCGCGGCGCATCTGGAGAAAACGATCCGCCATCATCTCCGTGAATCCCGGCAGCGCCAGGAGCACGTCGCGCGACGCCCAGTTGATATCGATCCTGGCATCGGTGCTGTTCAAGGTGAAATCGGCGTCCCAATTCGGTCTCGAGGTGAACTCCTCCCACCCTTTCACTCGTTTCAACTCTTCCAAAGTTTTGAGCGGGCCATTCGTGGGCTTGTAACCCGGTTCGTCTTCCGCCCCGTTGGGACGCACGAGATTGTCCGGGTCCACCCAGTCGAGCAGGCAAGCGATCATCCGGTCGCGTTCGTTTAGATCGACCCCTTTTACTTCCAAATATTTGCGCAGTAGTTCGAGGTACACCGGATTCTCGCCCGCGAGCAGAAATCTCAAGTTCAACCTGCCGCCTTCCCCCGTGATTCGTGCTTCAAAGCTTTGATTCGGTGGAAACGATCCTCGCAGCGCGGTCGAACCCGATTTCACCAACGGATGCATCGCGACCTCGACTCCCGAACAAGCCATCGCTTCTGCTTCGAGCAACCGGTTCGCACTTCCGGATATGGTCAGGCGCGTGTTGATGTCTAGGGCCCAGGAGATCACCATCGCGCTCAACAAAAAAAGCGCCCAGAGCGCCAGCATTATGGCGGCGGCGCGAACCCGGCTTCTTCTCGTTCGGTCAGGTGCAATCATTACAGCGGGGTCCGGCCCAAGGCGACAATCGCCTGCCAGGCTGGCTGCCTGGGACGCTCGATGATCATCTCAATCAAACGGGGCAGAGTTCCGGTATCCGTCCAGCGTTCGACCCAGGCGTTGAGCCGCGTGTCGAAATAACGAATCCGCAAACCGCTCACGTCATCCATGAGAGGCACCCAGGTTTCCTTCTCATCATTTCCTTCTGCCTGGTCCCGCGGTTTGCGGTAACAGCCGAGCTGGAAGCGATCGCTGCCTTCTTTCATCGGCCGCAACCGCATCCGCACCGTGTACTCGCCGCCCGCATAGCGCGTGAACAAACCCGGCCCCGCGCTGCATGCCCAGACGATTTCATCCCGGGGCCGGTCGTTGAACTTGTAGGTGTCTCCGGCGAGCGCGCCGACACCGGTCGGCAAGTCCTGCCATTGCGCGGTCAAAAGTTCCAGAAGCCCTGCATAACGCGCCTCCTCCAGGCTTTGCGACGCCGAAATTCGAAGCACCGCAATATTGACCTGGACGAAACGAAAAATCGCCATCGCCATCAGTCCGAGGATGGCCGCCGCGAGGATGATCTCGAGCAACGTGAACCCGCCCCGCCGTGCGCATTTATCCTGGCCGGTAGACATAGAATTGGATCTTGCGCGATTGCGCCGCGCCGCCGCGCTTCCACTCCGCGGACAACGTCACCAGGTTGATCCCGTTTGCTTCGCTATTGGCCTCGACTTTAATCGGTGAAGGAACGGACCGTTGCACCAGCAGGATATCGCCGTAACCGGTCGCCACTTTCGTTTCCTTCTTCGCGTCCGGAAAACCGGGCGTGGCCTGGAGTTCCGCCATCCGATTGGCCAGGATCTGGCGGACCCGGTCTTCTTCGGCGTTAATCCCGCTCGCGTTCAGGCAATTTTGGACCGAGCGCCCGAGCGCAATTACTCCGATGGAAAAAATTGCCAGGCCGATGAGGACCTCGTAAAGCGCGAACGCGACGCGCGCTCGTTTACTTCGCCACATAAGCGACCATTTCAGGGCGGGCCGTGAGCGCGGAGTAAGTCGCCGTCCAGCTGCCATCTCTCCCGCGATAGTTTACCACCGCCGGCTCGCAATTTCCCGACGGCCAAAAAATCCACTCCGGCGGCGCTTCCACTAGCGCTGCCGGAAAGGAGACCTTGAACGATTCGTTTTTTCCCAGCTTCATTTTTACGACCGGTTCCCCACCTTCGCCTTTAGCCAGTCCCTCCGGCAGCAGCCCCACGTTGCCGTCGTGCCAGACGATGAGATACGGCCGCCGCTCTGAGACACTGCGTTCCTGCGCTTCCCGGACGATCGCGTTGAACCCATCGAGCGACTTGCGCAAACGGCGATCGGCAAAGACGCCTTCCATGCTCGGTATGGCCAGCGCCATGATTACCACCATGATCACGACCGCGATCGCCAGCTCGACCAGAGTAAAACCGGCCGTTCGATGAATCCGCCCTCGCATGAAAAAAGTTACGCGCTCAGCGGCAATTCACAAGGTAGCCCAGAACCCCTCTCCTCTTGCTCTTACTTCTCTTGCTCTTGCTCGATCTGCATTCGGAAAGAGCGAGAGATAACAAAGCGCAGCGCAAGGCTCCGCTAAAAAAAGGCAATCGACCGGCAGCGGCGCCGCCGGTGGTATGTTAGCTTCCCTTTGTGAACGCGGTGCCGCGACGCCATTCCACCATCCTCGCTCTGATCCTTTCCGTGGCGGCGGCGGCTGTCGCAGCGATCCTCATTTGGCAGGGCCTGACCGAGCGCGGCGCACCGGATCCGATGCGGCCCAACACCAGTCCTACCGTCGCGTTCCTCGATATCGGAGTGCTTGTTTTCCGTGAAGGCCTTGAATGCATCCTGGTCCTGGCCGCCATCACCGCGAGCATGGTCGGCGCGAGACAAACCCATCGCCGGCCCGTCGCGCTCGGCGCGGGAGTCGCTTTCGGTGCAACCCTCATCACGTGGCTCATCGCGGTCCGCATCGTCGGTTCGCTTTCGGATAATGTGCCGGCCCTCGATCTCCAGGCAGCGACCGGTTTGCTCGCCGTCATCGTGTTGCTCGTGATCATGAACTGGTTCTTCCACAAGATTTACTGGGGCGGTTGGATCCGCGCCCATAATCGCCGGCGCAAATCCCTGCTCACCACCGACCCGGCGAAGAAGAAGGGCCACTCGAGGTTGTGGTGGGGGTTGGCCCTGCTCGGTTTCACCTCGCTCTATCGGGAAGGCTTTGAGGTGGTGCTGTTCCTCCAGAGCTACAATTTGCGTCTCGGTGGTGGCGTGGTCTTCAAAGGCGCCCTCCTCGGTCTCGTGCTTTCGGGCATGGTGGCGTTGCTCACCTTCGTGCTGCAACAGCGCCTGCCGTATCGGAAAATGCTCATCACCACCGGCGTTCTTCTCGGGGTGGTCTTGCTCGTTATGGTGGGCGAGCAAGCACAGGAGATGCAGCTGGCCCACTGGATTTCGCGCACGGAAATTCCCTGGCTGGCGAATGCGTTGCCGGCCTGGCTGGGAATGTGGTTCGCCGTTTTCCCGACTTACGAAACGCTGATCGCGCAAGGGCTGGCAGCCATTCTTGTCATCGGGTCTTATTTCGCCGCGCGACGGATGGGCCCGACCACGCTCAACCCTGAGATCGTCCCTGAGCCCGATGCCCGGATTGTCCGCCGACTCGAAACGGTTCCCTGATCTTCGCACCCGCCGCTTCGATGAAACTGACAGTGCTCAGTTTATCCCTGCTGCTTGCGATTCTGGCAGCGGCCCCGGCGTCCGCGGGTTCGCGACGGTTCACGTATGTCTACGAAGTAACGACCTCGCCGCCGGGCGACGTGGAAGTGGAGAACTGGATAACGTGGAAAACAAGCAAGCCCGACGATCGCAGCTTCGACCAGGTCGAGTTCCGGCACGAGCTGGAATGGGGCATTACAGACAAACTCCAAGCCGCGATCTACCTGGCTGACTGGGATTATCACCGTGGCATGTCTGCGGGCGAACGCGGCTTTGCGGTCTCCGGCTCCGCCATCGAGTTGATCTACAACTTTACCAATCCGGTTTCCGATCCGATCGGCCTCGCGGTTTACCACGAGTTTCAAGGCGGTTATCGCCGCTTCGAATCCGAATCGAAATTGCTGGCGCAAAAAAACCTGGACAAGTTTGTGGTCGCCTATAACGCGACCCTCGAAGGAGGATGGGAAGGCGAAGGCCTGGCAGAACGGAAAGGCGAATTCCAGCAGTCGTTAGGCCTGAGCTACGAGATCAATCCGCGCCTCCTCTTCGGCGCGGAGTTTGTGCACGAAGTCGCTTTCCCGGATTGGTCGGATACCGAGCCCGGGAAATTCTTCGCCGGCCCAAATGTCTCAATCCGGCAGGGAACCTGGTGGGCCACGCTCACCGCGTTGGGACAAGTGACCCGCGGCGGTGACGAGCCCGATCTTCAAATCCGCACCATTTTCGGGTTCTCCTTCTAAGATGAATCTGGGCCGCGTTTGCGCTTCGATCGTTCTCGTTCTTGGCGGCGCTCCCTGGACCGGCTGCCAATCCAATCTATCGCTCGCGCCACCGATCAGCCCGTCATTCATCCGGGCCGGCGCCCGTGAAAACGCCGATGAACGCACCCTGTCACAAGGCCGCGTGCTTTTCCTGAATCGCTGCATCCAATGTCATGCCCTTCCGGAAATCGCCCGGTTTGATGCTCCCCGACTGACCGCGATCCTCGCCAAAATGTCCGATCGGGCCAGCCTGAGCCCGAAAGAGCATGAGGCGGTGCTAAAATATCTACTCACGGCCCGTTCGCTCTAGGCGTGGTTTTGCCGGGGCATCGGGTTCCGGCACCCTAAGGGCACGTCCTAGCTTTCCCTCTCGCCACGCATGCCGGCCCCTGCTACTCCGGGCCCGCCCAGGAAGCGCTGATACATTCTGTTTGAGCGCAGGCGTCCTCTCGCTCAATCTACGGAATGTCGCTTCGAATTGCTTCGCGCTTTTTCCTCTTCTTTTTCCTCTGCGTCTACTCCCTTCCTCCCGCTCGCGCCGCCGATGTTTCACCGTCGCCCGCATCTACGAACGCGATCGACGAGAAACTTTTCCGCGGGATGCAATGGCGCCAGGTCGGCCCGTTCCGCGGCGGCCGCGCGCTCGCGGTCGAAGGCGTTCCAAACGAGCCCGGCGTCTATTACTTCGGCGCGGTCGCCGGCGGCATTTGGAAAACGACCGATGGCGGCGCGAACTGGGCGCCGCTCTTTGATAAGGAAACCATCTCCTCCATCGGCGCGATTGCGGTGGCGCCCTCTGATCACAACGTGGTTTACGCCGGCACCGGCGAGGCGGCGGTGCGCGGAAATATTTCCTACGGCACCGGTGTTTACCGATCCGTCGACGCCGGAAAGACCTGGAAGAACCTTGGGCTGAAAGATACGCGGCACATCGGAGCGCTGATCGTCGATCCGAAAAACGCCGACGTCGTTCTGGTCGCCGCGCTCGGGCACGTCTTCGGTCCGAACCAGGAGCGCGGAATCTTTCGCACCACCGATGGAGGTAAGACGTGGGCCAGGGTTCTCAGTAAAGATCAGGACACGGGCGGCATCGACATCGTGTTCGATCCACAAAACTCGAACGTGGTTTTCGCGGCGCTCTGGCAGGCGCGCCGGCAGCCGTGGAATTTTTCCAGCGGCGGTCCGGGGAGCGGTCTGTATCGCTCCGAAGATGCTGGCGTAACGTGGAAGCGTCTCGAAGGAAATGGTCTGCCGGATGGAATTCTCGGCCGCATCGGCGTGAGTGTTTCGGGCGCGGATTCGAATCGCGTTTACGCCATGATCGAGGCGAAAGAAGGCGGGCTCTTTCGCTCCGAGGACGGCGGAACGAAATGGACCCGCGTAAATGAAGACGGCCGGTTCCGCCAGCGAGCCTGGTACTTCAGCAAAGTTTACGCGGACCCGAAAGCAGCGGACACGGTTTACGTTCTGAACACGGGGCTGTTCCGCTCGGTCGATGGCGGGAAATCCTTCACGCTCCTACCGGCCCGGCATGGCGATCATCACGGTCTCTGGATCGATCCGCAAAATCCGCAGCGGATTGCAAATGCGAACGACGGCGGCGCCGCGGTCTCCATGGACGGCGGCAAGACCTGGACGACGCAACAGAACCAGCCGACCGCGCAGTTCTATCACGTCGCGGTCGACAACGCGTTCCCCTATCACATCTACGGCGCACAACAGGACAGCTCGAATGTTGGCATCGCCAGCCGCGGCGAATCCGGTGTGATCACGGCGCAGGATTGGTTCGTGGCGGGCGGCGGCGAGTGCGGCTTCGTAATTCCTGACCCGCGGGACTGGCACATCATTTATTCCAACAACGAGGGTTACCTGACCTATTTCGACAAGAACAAGGAGCACGGACACGATGCCAGCGTGGCGCCGCTGGATAATTCCGGCCACGGCGCGGTCGATCTGGCGCATCGTTTCCAATGGATCTCGCCGCTCCTTCTTTCACCGCACAATCCGGATGTGATCTACACTGCCGCGGAAAGCGTTTTCAAATCAACCGACCAGGGGAAAACGTGGAAACAGATCAGCGAAGACCTGACCCGGAACGATAAGAGCAAGCAACAGCCGAGCGGCGGTCCCCTCACCCTCGACATCACTTCGGTCGAGTATTACGACACTGTTTTCGCGCTCGCCGAGTCGCCCAGGAAAGAGGGAATGCTTTGGGCCGGCACGGACGATGGCCTCGTCCACCTAACGACTGATGAGGGACAGCATTGGACGAACGTTTCGCCGAAGGCGGTGCCGGAATGGAGCACCGTGAGCCTCATCGATCCGTCGCCGCACGATGCTGCCGTTGCCTACGTCGTGTTCGACCGGCACAAGCTCGACGATTTCAAGCCCTACATTTTCAAGACCGGCGACTCGGGAAAGAGCTGGACGGCGATCACGACCGGGATTCCAGAAGGCGCTTACGTGCACGCGGTGCGCGAAGACCCGAAGAAGCGTGGATTGCTTTACGCCGGAACGGAGATCGGGATGTATGTCTCGTTCGACGACGGCGCGCATTGGCAGGCTCTGCAATTAAACCTGCCGGTCACGCCGATTCACGATCTGGTGGTGAAAGACGACGATCTGGTTGTCGCGACGCACGGCCGCTCGTTCTGGGTGCTCGATGACATCACACCTTTACGTCAGGTGACGGCGCAATCGACCCAGGTGGACGCGCTGCTTTACCAGCCGCAGACGGCATGGCGCCTGCATTACCCGACCGAGGTCGATAAGCGACAGGCGGCCGGCGACAACCCGCCACCGGGCGCGATCATCGATTACTATTTGAAGGTCGCGGCGAAGGATGAAGTGACGCTCGATATCCTTGACCCGCAGGGAAAAGTCGTCCGGCATCTCTCGAGTAAGGACAAGAAGAAAAACGATCAGCCGCCAGAATGGCCGGACCAAGTCGAAACGCCGCGCACAATTCCGGCGGCGGAGGGGATGAACCGTTTCGCGTGGGATCTCCATTACGATGATCCGATTGAAACGCCGGGCGCTTTTTATTACGGCGAAGGCCCGCGCGGCCCGCTTGCCTCCCCGGGTGAATATCAGGTGAAACTAACGGTGGCCGGGAAATCCCAGACAGCGCCGCTTCATCTCGTGAACGATCCTCGAATCAAAGACGCGGAGCCGATGATTTCCAAGCAGTTCGAGCTTTCGTCGAAGGTCGCAAATCGGATCGGCGAGCTGCACCAGGCGATCAACGAGATTCGAAATGTGAAGACGCAAATCCAGGGATTGCGCAAACGCTTCGGGGAAGATGAGCGCCTGAAGGCCGCGCTCGCCGCTGCGGATGATTTGTTGAAAAAAATGGCGGCCGTCGAGGAACAGTTGATCCAGGTGAACATGAAAGGTTCGGAGGGCAACCTGGCCTTTCCGAACATGCTGAACGAAGCGTTCTACTCGTTTAGCCGCACCGTCGAATACGCGGATTACGGCCCGACCCAGCCGCAATACGAACTATTCAAGTCCCTCGAAATGCGGCTCGACGAGCAGTTGAAAAAGTGGAATCAGCTGAAGACCGAGGAAGTGCCGAAGATCGCGGCGTTGATCCGGCAGGTCGAGCTGCCGGCGATCTCCGTAGAGAAACCGTAACTATGTTTTGTCGACGCTGTATTTCCCGGGACCGACGAAGAGGACCCCGGCCAGAACAAAGCACATTTCGATGGACGGCAACGCGGTGCGGAAGCCGCTCCCGTGTTCCACGCCGATAGCGTGTGCGATGGCCAGAACGAGAAGAACCAAAACGCCGGGCCGAAAGAACAAGCCGAGAATGACAAGCACGCCGCCGACGCAGCCGAGGAGCGCGCCGATACAACCCCACAGTTGGAAATGCGAGTGAATCCCGAGGTTCCGCGCGCCCGTGCCGAAATGCGCCCAGGCCGACGGGCCGCTCATTAAGGCGGGAGCCGTGTAGAGAACAAACAGGATGCCGAGACTTACCCGGAGCAGGAACAGGCCGAAGTCAGCGTATTTCGCGAGAAATTGCATTCGCATCGCGCGATGATGAAACGATCAATGCGACAACGCAAATCAAACGATGGAGTCACGGGGCTCCTTGAAACTTCTGGTGCCTTCGAATGGAGATCATGAACAAAGCCGTCCTACTCGCTGCGGGTCGCGGAACACGAATGCGCGATCTCACTGAGGCGCTTCCCAAACCGATGCTCGAGGTCCGCGGTAAGCCAGTCCTGCAACACATCGTAGAAGGGTTGCGCGACACTGGCCTAACGAATCTGTTGATTGTGGTGGGCTGGCGCGCGGAGGTGGTAAAGGAGTTTTTCGGCGACGGTTCAAAGCTCGGCGTCCGCATTCAATACGAGACCCAAACGGTTCAAGACGGAACCGGAAAAGTGGTTGCGCTTTCGCGCACTTTTGTTGGCGTCGATCCATTTTTGCTCAGCTACGGCGACATTCTGGTCGAACCGGGGAATTACCAGCGTCTCTGCACAGCGTTAACCGATGCGGAAGCCGTCCTGACCGTCAAGCGGAGCGACGACGTCAGCCAAGGCGGCGCTGTCTTCGTCAACGAGAAGTTCGAGCTGATCGATCTGCGGGAAAAACCCAAGCCAGGAGAGCTGACCAGCCCGTGGTACAACGCCGGCATCTACGCCTTCCGTCCGAGTATCTTCGATTACATCGCGAAACTCCGTCCCTCGCCACGCGGCGAATACGAACTGACCGACGCTGTTCGCGATCTAGCTTTGGCGGGGAAAAAAGTGCAGGCGCTCGAGATTGCCGGGGATTGGGCCGACGTGCGCGATCCGGAGATACTCGACCAGCTCAACCGATAGATTCCTGCGATTCGTCCGAACCCTCGGGCCGGTTTTGTTCGCCGATTTCCTCTTCAATCTCGCGCTGCCAGGCCTTCGAGACCCACGGCCGCACCAAGCCGTAGAGGAGATAGGCCAGAAAGAGGACCGCCGGCATCCATTCGTAGTTCAGCACGGTAAAAAGAAGGACGACCGCGATCACGAGGAAGCGGGACAGGGAACGCGTCGTCCGCCAGGTGACCGCTTTGAAACTGGGATAACGCAGCCGGCTGAACATCATGATCGATAGAAAAACCATCAACGGCGGCAGGACCCACTTGAATTCGCCGATCTCGTGATCGCGTTCCCCGAACCACCAGAGCATGAAAAGTGTGATCGAGGCGATGAGCCCCGCGGCCGCGGTGATGGGAAAGCCGAGAAATTCCTTGTTGTTGGACGGAACGCCCTCCGCGGCCGCGACGTTGAAACGAGCCAGTCTCAGCGCGCCGCAAAGCAAGTAAATGAAAGCGACGACCCATCCGACGCGCGGAAACGCCAGCAGCACGATTCGATAGACCATCAAGGCCGGCGCCAATCCGAAGGAGATAACGTCCGCGAGTGAATCGAACTCGCGGCCGAACGAGCTGTCGTGACCACCGAGTCGGGCTAGTCGCCCATCCAACACGTCGAAAATGCACGCGCCGAGAATGAACCAGACCGCGAGGTGGAAAAGCTTGGCCGCCGCGTCCGGGTCGGAAACCTGGAGGAGCGCGCCCTGCACGATCTGAAGTGTGGCCGCGAACCCGCAAAAAAGATTGCCCGCCGTCATCAGGTTCGGCAGCAGATAGATCTTGGGATTCGGCGTGCTCATTTTTCAGCGAAGCCGTGCGATCACGCTGGTCCCACCCGTGACGCGGTCACCCACCTTCACCAACACCTCGGCATCGAGCGGTAAGTATACTTCCGTTCGCGACCCGAAGCGAATCATCCCGAAGTGTTCGCCTTTCTTCAATTCGTCGCCCACCTTCGACCAGCCAACGATCCGGCGCGCGATCATCCCGGTGAGCTGGCGGACGACGAAAACCCCGCGCGCATTTTGGAACGCCCAGGTCATCGCGCGGTTTTTGGTCGTGCAATCAGCGTGGCGCGCGTCGAGGCAAAGGCCGGCGTGCGCTTTTTTGTAAATGATCTTGCCGTCGACCGGCGCGCGATTGGTGTGCACGTCGAACACGGAAAGAAATATTCCTACGCGCTTGTGGCGCGCGTGGACCACTTCGGGTTCGTCGATCTCGATGATGTCCGCGACCGTGCCGTCCGCCGCGGCCACAACCGCGTTAGGATCCGCCGGAGCGACCCGCGCAGGATCGCGGAAGAACCAAAAGACGTAGATCGTTAGAAGAAGAACGAGCAAAAGAAGCCAGGGGAAAAACAATACGCTCGCGACCGCGAGAAGCGCGAGAGCGGCGAAGATCCAGCGCGCTTCGTAGAGAGTTTGAGATCGCATGAGTGACCGGCATTTTCGAGGGCGCCGGACGCGTGGTCAAGGGCGCCCCGGCATAGTCGCTGATCGCATCCGAAAGGGGCTCGATTTGAGTCCCGAAGAAAGGCGAAAGAATGCATTGTCGGGCGCATTCCCTCCTCCACAAGATACTGTGCCCCCCACCCTCGACTCCCCAATTTATTGCATAAAATTAGGGCGCTAAACTGCAAACTATAGGTTGTTGGGAGGGCACTTTTCGCCTATCTTTTTCAACGTATATGCCAGCCTCTGCTTTAACCGTTATGGACGACGAAAATTCGGACAGTCAGAAACGCCAAAACGAGGCCACCGGGATTAGTCAGGGGCAGAAATACGACGCTGCTCAGATCGATAAATTAGAGGGTCTTGAGGCGGTCCGGAAACGGCCGGGCATGTATATCGGCGACCCGGATGAGCGCGGTTTGCACCACATGGTTTTCGAGGTGCTCGACAACTCGATCGACGAACATCTCGCCGGTTACTGCACGAAAATCGATGTCACGATTCACGTCGATGGTTCCGTTTCGGTGAAAGACAACGGCCGGGGCATTCCGGTCGACATGCATCCGAAATGGAAGATGCCGGCCGTCGAGCTGGTGCTGACGAACCTGCATGCGGGCGGAAAATTCGGCCAGGGCGCGTATAAATATTCCGGCGGCTTGCACGGCGTCGGCGCGAAGTGCGTCAACGCGCTTTCCGATTGGTTCAAAGTTGAGGTCTATCGCGAGGCGAAGGTCCATCACATGGCTTTCGAGCGCGGCAAGACCACCCAGAAGCTCGAAGTCATCGGTGAGTTGAAGAACAAGAAACAGACGGGAACCCTGATCACGTTTTTCCCGGACCCGACGATTTTTACGATCACAACTGAGTTTAAGTTCGAGCGGCTGGCCAGTCGACTGCGCGAGTTGGCGTTCCTCAATCCGGGACTGGAGATCTCGCTGGTCGATGAACGCAGCGAGACGGGAAAGAAGGAATTGTTTCTCTACAAGCGCGGGATTGAGGAATTTGTGCGTGAACTAGGCGAGAACAAACAGGTCATTCATCCCAAGCCCGTCGTGCTTTCCCGCCAGCGGGATGAAGTGTTCGTCGATGTGGTCCTGCAATACAACGACAGCTACAACGACCAGATCCTCTGCTTCGCCAATTCGATTCCGAATCCGGATGGCGGTACGCATTTGACCGGTTTCCGCAGCGCGCTCACCAAAGCGGTCAATCAATACGCGAAGACCAACGGCCTGACGAAAGACAAGGACCCGGCAATCTCCGGCGATGATGTTCGTGAAGGCCTCACCTGCGTTCTCAGCATCAAGCTGCCGAATCCGCGATTCGAATCGCAGACCAAGGTGAAGCTCGTGAACACCGAAATCGACGGCATCGTGAACTCGGTTGTTTACGAAGGGTTGATGACTTTCTTCGACCAGAACCCGCCTGTCGCGAAACGGATTTTCGACAAAGTGCTTACCGCCGCCCGGGCGCGCGAAGCCGCGCGGAAAGCGCGCGAGACAATCCGCAAAGGCGCGCTCACCGGCGGCGGGCTGCCCGGTAAACTCGCCGATTGCTCCGAGCGCGATCCGGACCTGACCGAGCTTTACATCGTGGAGGGCGATTCGGCCGGTGGCTCCGCCAAGCAGGGCCGGGATCGCCGTTACCAGGCGATTCTCCCAATTCGCGGCAAGCTGATCAACGTCGAGAAAGCGCGCATC
>JALYIN010000047.1 GCA_030775765.1 Verrucomicrobiota bacterium | reverse complement strand
GATATGCGAAGCGTGATCAGCGTGAATTAAGACCGACTGCGAGGTCCTTCGCCGTCTACGCGGCTCGGGATGACACGCCTTTTAGCCTAATAAAAAAAACGGAACGCCAAATCGCAGTTACTTGGCTTGCGTCGTTAACACCAGCTTGTCGCCCGAAAGCTTGATGCTCTTCACGTGCCTCCAGAAATTGCTTTCCGAGTCTTGATCCCGGAACTTTTCTTCGAAGCTTTCATTCAGGCCATCGTCCAGGGAATCTTTCCACCACGTCGTCGTGAGGTATTTCATGGGCAGGGAATGTCCGCCCGCTTCAGCCGACTTGAGCTCGACATGGAATCGGCCTGACTCGTAGGTGAGACCAAAGCGCGCCGTGCCGTTGAACCAGCGCCCTCTCAGTTTCCGCCAATGCATGCCGTCGAGTGGGACGCTGAGCAGAATCGTCATGAGCGAATCGGCGATCTCGATCCGGGCCCGGCCGCGGAGTTCCTTGAAATCATCCTCGCGGGCCAGGAGCGCGTTCAGTTCCTGGCCGGTAAATTCCACCGTGGTCTCCTCGTTGTTCGCCATCGCCTGCTTGACGCGAGCGCGCGAGCTTTCGGCGGATTGAAGTTGCGCTTCAGTCGGCGGCTCGAGTGGCACATCGGCCTGCTCGGAGAAGGTCAGATTCGTGACGACCTTGTGGTAAACATACCAGGCTGTCCCGACGAGCGCGGCGCAAAAGAAGAGCGCGAGGACGATGATCGTGAGGCAGCCCTTGGCGAAACATCCCATGCCCTGGCGCGGGATGATTATTTGGGGTGGAGGGACTGGCGCGGGCGGCGGTGGGTTAGGCGGAAGTGGTGGCTGGTCGTTCACAAGAGCCGAGGTTTAGCGCGCCCGCCGCGGCGTGACAAGCTTTCGCTTCGGGAGGAAACACCGCGATTGCTCACAGCCCCGGCATCTGCCATGTTTCGCGTCTGTCGGCAAAATCAATTGCCGTCATTTTTTCGATCGAGGATTTATGAAACTACGTCGTCTTGCACTCCTTTTCGTCGCCGGAGCGCTGGCCGCTCCGGCGCTTCGCGCCCAGGAATTAATGCCCTTCAACGTTGATGCGTTGATCGCCAAAAACGTTGAAGCCAAGGGCGGCATGCAGGCGCTCCGCGCGGTGCAATCCATTCGGCTCCAGGGCAAAGTGCTCGTGAACCAGGGACGCCTGGAACTGATTTACACCCAGATCAAAAAACGCCCGGGCGCGGTGCGGGAGGAAACCAGCCTTCAGGGAATGACCCGCGTCGATTCGTATGACGGCACGGAAGGCTGGAAGATATCGCCTTTCGGCGGCCGCAAGGATCCTGAAAAAATTTCCGTCGACGAGGCGAAGGCGCTGGTGGAGAGCGCGGAGATCGATGGGCCGCTGGTGGATTGGAAAGAGAAGGGCAGCACGGTCGAGTACCTCGGCACCGAAGATGTGGAGGGCACGCAGGCCCACAAGCTCAAGGTGGTGCGCAAGAACGGTGACGTGAGTTACGTCTATCTCGATCCGGATCATTTCCTCGAGATCCGCATCATCACGCAGCGCCTGGAAAACGGCGCGCAGGTGGAAACCGAAACCGACCTGGGCGATTACGAAAAAATCAACGGCGTCTTCTTCCCGTTTTCCCTCGAAGGCGGCCCCAAGGGTTCCACCGACAAGCAAAAAATCATTTTCGAAAAAGCCGAGGCCAACGTCCCGATCGATGACGCCCTCTTCAAATTCCCGACCGCTCCTTCAAAATAATACCCATGCGTTTCCTGAAATCCTTTCTCGTCGTCGCGTCTTGTCTGGCCAGCGCGGCAATCGCCGCCGAGCCGGCGCCGTTCAACTCCTCCACCATCTCCGGTCTCGGAGCGCGCAATATCGGCTCAGCCACCATGAGCGGTCGCGTTTCCGCGGTGGCGGCTACGAGGGATTCGTCCGGCAAGCTCACCATTTTCGTCGGCGCGGCCAGTGGTGGCGTCTGGAAATCCGAAGATGCCGGCACCCGTTACAAGCCAGTCTTCGACGAGCAACCAGTGCAATCGATCGGCGCGATCGCGCTCGATCCCACGCATCCCGAAACGGTGTGGGTCGGCACGGGCGAGAGTTGGACGCGTAATAGCGTTTCGGTCGGCAACGGGATCTACAAATCGACCGACGGCGGTGAGAATTGGACGAACGTCGGCCTGCCCAATAGCGAACGCATCGCACGCATCATCGTGAGCCCGAAGAAGAGCGACACCGTTTACGCGTGCGTGCCGGGCAAACTCTGGAGCGATAGCGCCGATCGCGGCCTCTATCGCACGACCGATGGCGGTGCGACGTGGTCGCTCGTGCTCGCGGGCGCGAATCTCTCGACGGGCTGTTCGTCCGTCGCGATGGATCCGGCGAATCCGAACGTACTCTTCGCGGGGATGTGGGATTTCCGGCGCAAGGGTTGGACGTTCCGTTCCGGCGGCGAGGGCCCGACGGCCGTTTCCGGTAGCGCGCTCTTCCGCTCCGATGATGGCGGCACGACGTGGCAGAAACTCGATCCCGAGAAGAACGCGGGCCTTCCGAAGGGCCCGTACGGCCGCATCGAAGTCGCGACCGCGCCTTCCAATCCGAACGTGGTTTATAGCTTTATCGAAAGCCCGCGTTCCGCGCTCTACGTTTCGAACGACGGCGGCAAGACGTGGCAAGAACGCGACCGGAGCCAACGCATGGTCTGGCGCCCGTTCTACTTCGGCAAACTCGTCGTCGACCCGACGAACGATAAGCGCCTCTTCAAGATGAACTTACGCATGATCGTCTCCGAAGACGGCGGGAAGAGTTTCTCCGATAGCTCGGGCGGCGGCCACGCCGATTGGCACGACGCGTGGATCGATCCGACCAATCCGAAATTCGTGATCGCGGGCAACGATGGCGGCCTCTGGCTCAGCTACGACGGCGGTTCGAAGTGGTGGAAGAGCGCGAACCTTCCGATCAGCCAGTTCTATCACGTCAGCGTCGATGATAAAGATCCGTACCAAGTCTACGGCGGCCTCCAAGACAACTCGTCGTGGGTCGGCGATAGCGCGTATCCCGGCGGCGTGACCAATAGCCGGTGGGAGAATCTCTACGGCGGCGACGGCTTCTGGGCATTCCCCGATCCGAGCGATAAGAACTTCGCGTATGCGGAGTCGCAAGGCGGCAACGTCGGTCGTGTGAATCGCACCACGCTCGAAGCGCGCGATATCCAACCGAAGGCCGGCTACGGCGAGAAACTGCGCTGGAATTGGAACGCGCCGATCGCCATGAGCCCGAACGAACCCGGCACGATCTATCTCGGCGCGCAGTATCTCTATCGTAGCCGCGACCACGGCACCACGTGGGATCGCATCTCGCCCGACCTCACGACGAACGATCCCGCCCTTCAAAAGCAAGAACTCTCGGGCGGGATCACCGTCGATAACTCGGCGGCCGAAACGTTTACGACCATCTACTCGATCTCCGAGAGCCCGAAAAACGGGAAGGTGATCTGGGTCGGAACCGATGACGGCAACGTGCAGCTCACGCAGAACGGCGGCACGTCGTGGACGAACGTCGGCGCGAACATCGGCGGGCTCCCGAAGGGCACGTGGGTGAGTTGGATCGAGGCGAGCCGCTTCGATCCCGCGACCGCCTACGCGACGATCGATCGCCACACGT
>JALYIN010000046.1 GCA_030775765.1 Verrucomicrobiota bacterium | reverse complement strand
GTTCAGCCCGACCGCCATGAGCTTGCTCGGCGCGACCGGAACGCCGATCGGCAATTCGCGCACGGGAACGACGGCGCCGGTAAAATTGAGGCCGAGCCAGTATGGCTTGGAGAGCAGGTGCACATCGTCTCCGCGCACTTCGCCGTAAACTCGCCCACCCTTGGAATCAAATCCGCCAAATGTTCGCATTGGAGCGCGAACTTGATACGGACGAACGTTGCGCGTCAAGATCGCTACTTCGGGACGACTACAACAAAATCGCGGACGGCTTTTTGCTCGGGGATGGAGACCACGCCGCGCTCGCCGGCGAACCAGAACGCGCTGGACGACCCGCCATCGAGATTCAGTGCGCGCTGAACTTTCAGATCGGACGCCAGGCGCGCGGTAACCAGGATTTCACCCATTTGCGCCAGGGTCACGGACGAAGAAAATCCGATAGCGGCGCGGTCCGGTCCAGCGGTCAGAACAAACGTTCGCCGAGCGGACTTGGTGTTGTTCAGGCCGGCAACGGCGGCGCCGGCGTCCACGAGAAATGGCCCGCATTGCAAAGCGGCGGTCGCGTTTTTGCGCGAAGAGTACTCAGCTGCGCGCAGTAACTCGACGCGTCCTTTCGTGGCCACGAGCACGCCGCTGAGCAGACGCGCCTTGCGTAACGGCGCGATCAATTTTCCATCGCTAATCAATAATCCGACCGGCGCGTTTTGCGGATCGAAGTAGCCGCCATTCACGCCGGCAAGGCCACGGACGCGGTGCATCACGGAACCCAGGTCCTCATTGCCGCTCGGATTATCGGCCACGCGGACGACGGCGGATTTGGTGGAGAAAAGCGCGAGATCAAGCGTGGCCTCATCGCCGCCAGTTTCGGCCAACACGATATGTCGATGCTCAACCCCCGCTGCGGAACCCTTCTCGGCTTCGGACGAACTCACGCTCCACCCCGCGCTCGCCAATCGCGCGAGCAGCAGGAGGATCAGCATGCCGGTTAGCGAAGATCTAACCGCCATGCTTTTGAAGGATTGCAATGAAGCGCGGGTCCTGCCGAACGTGGTCCCAGAGCGGGCTCATCTTCAGTTGCGCCACCGTCACTTGCGTCGGACGGCTCAACAATCCGTCCACGATCGGCAGCGCCTTGTCGTATTCGCCGACGATTATGTAAATCTCGGCGAGCGTTTGCGTGCAGACAGGGCCGTCAAACGCATCCACGCTTTCCGGGAGTAACTCGGTCCCGCGTTTCGCTTCCGCGATCGCCGCCTCTTTTTCGCCGAGCCAGGCCAGGCACTCCGCTAGGCGGCCGTGCCGCTTCGCTTCGTTCGGTGCGGCGGCCACGAATTTCTCCGCGTAACTTTTCGCTTTCAAGAACGCTTCGCGCGCGCCGGCTTCGGCGCCCAGCAGTTTTTTTGCGATGCCGGTCGTTCCGTATTTTCCCATCAACGATTCCGGATCCTTCGCGAGGGCTTCGTCCGTTAACCGTTCGACGGCTTGCAAAGCTTCGGCGTATTTCCGCTGCACCAGCCGGGTTTGCGCGAGGGCGATCGTGAAATGCATTCTCGTCTCTTCGTCCATCGGTTTGTTGGCCAGCAGTTGGATGCCGCGTTCTCCGATCTCGAACGTCCCCTTCTCGGAGATCTCTAATTGCGCCTTAACCGACCAGAGATTGAAGGATTCCGGCGCGAGCTTCAGGGCGCGGTCGATGGTCTTGTTCGCCAGCTCCCATTTTCTCAGCATCTGATAATTCAAAACCAGATTCTGCAATGGCCAGGTCTCGTTCGGGCAAAGATCGATGCCCTTTTCGAGATTCCCGTTCGACTCGTCCCATTTTCCCTGCCGGCGCTGGATTGCCCCGATAGCGAGATAAACTTCCCCATCGTTCGGCAATCCTTTTTGCGCGAGGGCGAGCTCCCCCAGAGCGCGATCGAAATCGCGGTCCACATAATAAATTGAAAACCCGAGGGCCAGATGACCTTCCGGAAGATCGGGCTGGAGCCGAAGAGAGCGATCGGCCAGGGCTCGCGATTTTTCCCGGCGATCCGCTGTCGGTTCGTAGGTATGATAAACCCAGCTCTGGAGGCGCGAATAGCTCGCCGCGGCGAGGGCGAAGTTCGGATCGAGGTAGAGTGCACGCTCGTAAAGTTGCTCCGCCTGTTTGAGTTTCGGGAAGTCCTCCAAGTCGCGGTGGAAATTGTGCGCTTGGACGAAGGCGAGGTAGGCCTCGCCGTTTTCCGTCGGTTTGTGCGTCATCTGTTCTTTCTCGGACGGGGAAAGTTTCGCGTGAAGCTCCTGCGCAATTTTTTTCGCGAGGTCGGTCTGGATGGCGAACACATCCGTGAGATCGCGATCGTAACCCTCCGACCAGATGTGCTCGTCATCCAAGGCGTTGATGAGCTGCACATTCACGTGCACGCGGTTGCCGGACTTTTGCACGCTCCCTTCGAGAATGGCCGAAACGCCGAGCGCTTTGCCGATCTCCCGCACATTTATTTTTTTGTCGCGATAGGGCGCCACCGAGGTGCGCGAGATCACTTTCAGGTCGCCGATCTTCGAGAGATTTGTGAGAATGTCGTCCTGGATTCCGTCGGCGAAGTAGGCGTTCTCCTTGTCGTCGCTGCGGTTTTCGAAGGGAAGGACAGCGATCGATTTGTCCATTTTGCGCGCCGACGCCCGAGGCAGGGGGAAGAAGCCGGCGGCCCCAGACACAATGATTCCAATGGCGGTGAGCGCGACGAAATTGCGGCGGCGCCGGGGAGTCGCGGGCGCATTGGGAGTCGCGCGAATTCCTTCCGGAGTAACTTCCAGCGCCCACGCCAGGATGAGCGAAATCGGAAAGCCGATGAGCAACACGACAATCACCAGCCGCAACGCCCATGAGGGGAGATCCCAGGCCGGAAAAACCGCGGAGGCGAGCTGGATCGCTGTGCCCGCGGCCACCGCGTAAGCCACCGCGACGCGATAGACTTTCCGCCGTTTAACTTCTTCGAAAAATCCGCTCATTGCTCAATCGATTACAGACCCGCTAAAAGGGTGAGACAAGATTCTTCCGCGGTCGTTGGGAGATTTACATTTGGATTCAATGTCTCCGCGATACGGAACACAGACTTGCAGTCTGAGCGGGCAGCGAGCTTACCGCAAATGACTCACACGCCTTCACGACATTTTTCTAGCAGGGCCGTCGACTAGCGAAGTATCATCGCTCCGTGGGATCTAAATTGAGGGCAAGATCAGCCGTCGGCGCGAAAAAAATTGCAGCGCGGAAAGAAAAAGTTCCTCCGCCGAAACCACTTCACAAAGTCGTCGCCTACCAGATTCATGAGGATGATACCGCACCGATCCGCCCGGCGCGCCGGGAACGGAAATGGATGGAAGACGCGGATCGAAAATTCCCTTATCGCTGTCTGCCGCTGGTCGTGGCGAATCAGTACGGCTGGGAGATTCTCTCCACTCATCACCTCCGCGCCGTTTGGGATGGCACTTCGAACCCAGAGGGATTGTATGTGGAAAATTTATCGGGCGACGGAACCCTCCATGCCACCTCTCATTTTGGCGAAGGCGTTCTTACTTTTCAGATTCCGTTCCTGTTCCAGACCCCCGAAGGCTGGAATTTGATGGTCCGCGGACCGACGAATAATCCGAAGGACGGAATCGCGCCGCTGGACGGGATCGTGGAAACGGACTGGACGCATTCCACCTTCACCATGAACTGGCGCTTCACCCGGGCGTGCACGATCGAGTTCACGAGGGGAGAACCAATCTGTCTCTTCTTTCCCATTCAGCGAGGGACGCTCGAAAAATTTCACGGAGAACTACGCACGCTCGAGTCGAACCGGGCTTTCGAGACAAAATACCGGGAATGGTCTGCCGGTCGGGACCGCTTTCTCTTCGGCCTCGAAAAGGGAAAACCGCACATTGTTTTACAAGGGTGGCAGAAGGAATATTTCCAGGGCGCAAGGGGAGAGAAAAAAACGCTGGCGCGTCCGTTCGTTAACGAAATCTCCTGGACCGAGCCGCAGGCGCCGGACGGAAATCATGATGGTTCCGCAAAGGCGTAGTCCTCTTTCCGTTTTGGAACAATGAGCCGCCGTTCTGCCGCCTACTATGCGGGCGCTGCCAAACGCTTTCGCCAAAAGCGCTATCTCTTCCTTAAGGGAATGTTGCCGCAACCGCTTTTGGGTTATCTGAAGGCCTACTACGCCATTCTCCTGGCCAACAACCGCTTCTCGCACGACGACAATTGTCCTTCCTCGTTATCTCTCGGCGGCGATCCGGCTCTCGATGCCGTCCTGGAGTGGATGCGACCGGAGCTCGCCCGGGTCGTGGGATTCACCCTGGCGCCGACTTATTCCTATACCCGCCGATATGCGAAAGGTGAGGTGCTGGAGCGACACGTCGATCGCGCTGCTTGCGAAATCTCGGTGACGGTATCGATCCAAATTCCAAAAGGAGCCGGACCCTCAGTCATTTATTTGAAACCGCCTTACCTTGAGCAGACCAAAGTCGAAATGATGGAAGGCGACGGTTGTGTCTATGCCGGCACCGAAGTGGAACACTGGCGAGAACGATTTCGGGTGGATGGATATATTCAATTGTTCCTCCATTTCATTTCGAGGCGCGGACCGCATTATCCCGAGCAGCTTTTCGATGGCCGACGATGTCTCGGGACCGTCACCTAAGAAAAAGCGTGACAACACAAACAGAACCAGTCAGACCTTACGCGTAATCCATGGGAAACGTTCCTAGCCGGCGACCGAAGAAGAAGGGCCCGAAAAAAGGTCCTGGCCCACCGGTTGGGCCGCAATCGCCAAACTATCCGCGCGGCCCAAAAGTGGGAGGTCCCGGCCCGCCGATATCACCGAATTCCCCCCGGCCGCCGCGGAGAGCCATGGCCCCGGGCCCGCCGACTACCCCGGCTTAGCTGTCGGCCTCCCGGTCCGCGAACTTCACTCCGGTTTGGGCGAACCGGCGAGCGTTTGAAAACGTGGATCGCTTCGGATGGAATCGAACATCGGATCCAACCGGAGCAGCGCGGGAGTAAGCGGGGGACCCACAGCCATCGCGCCGTCATACGGTATCGAAAGTAATCTTTGCAAAGCGGCCACGGCGCGTCCGGTCTCTCCGGTCCGTGCGGCTACCCGGGCCAGGATCTCAATTGGGACCGGCCCCCTTACCGCATCCTTCTCGACCGGATTGGCGGCGACGGCCCGTTCCGCCAGCGAAAACGCAGCGGCCTTGTCGCCCAGGCCCATGTTGGTGAGCGCGAGATCGCCCAGTAGGCTGTAATTATCCGGCTGTTCCTTGAGGAAAGGCTCCAGTTCGGAGCGCGCCTGGCTCCAACTTTCCTGCGCCGCGGCCATATCACCGGCGACCTCTTGCGCCCACCCTAGCCAAAAGCGTAGTTCGCCGGTGACGTAACCCAGGGTTGAATCAGGCCTGGCGGCCAGGATTTCCTTCAGCCGGGAAATCATTTGCTCCGGGCGGCGCTCGAGGATCGACTGGTAAACTTGTATCTCCAATGCGCCCGAGTCATCCGCCGTGGGACGCAGCGGTGCGAGCAGGGTAGAGGCCCGCGGCAGGTCGCCCTCCGCCTGGGCAATTCGCGCTTTCGCCGCGAGCGTGTCGGCGTCGTCCGGGATAATTTCGAGAACCTGGTCGAGTTTCCGCAGCGCTTCGGGAAAACGACGCAGACAGACATAATTGGTCGCGTATTGGGTCAGCAGGGAAACGTTGCGCGGGTCGAGCCGCTCGGCTTCGATCAGGTGCGCTTCGCTGCGGTCCCAC
>JALYIN010000045.1 GCA_030775765.1 Verrucomicrobiota bacterium | reverse complement strand
CTTCAAATGCTCAAGGAGCTTCGCATCAGTTCCCCAATCGGTGTTTTAATGCTGACCGCCCGCGGCGAAGACGTTGATCGGATTATTGGATTGGAATATGGGGCTGATGATTATTTGGCGAAGCCGTTCAATCCGCGCGAACTAGTGGCCAGGATACGAGCCCTTGAACGGCGACTGAGGCCGTGGCCGGAAGGCGAAATTGTAAGAGCGCCGGAACGTTTTCAAATTGATGATCTGATAATCGATGAAGGAACGCGCACCTGTCGACGCGAGCAGGAACTAATAGACCTCACTACCGCGGAGTTTGAATTGCTTTCTTTCTTCCTGCGATGCAGCGGACGTATCATTAATCGCAAAGAACTGTCGAAGCAGGTGCTCGGTCGTGAATGGTCGCCGTTCGACCGCAGTATCGATGTTCATGTGAGCAACCTACGCCGTAAGCTCGGTGCGCTGTCCGAAGGCACCGAGCGAATTCGTGCGATCCGAAATGTCGGATACATCTATGCTCGGCCGGTTACGACCGAGCCCACAGCGCGCTAACGCCATGCCAAGACTCTTCTGGAAGATTTTTGTTTGGTTTTGGGTGTCCATGCTGGTGGTGGACTGTGCCGTTATATTCTCCATCATCAGTACCCAATCGACTTCCGATCGACTTCGGTGGCAGCAATTCACTCATTCCATGATGTCGCTACAAGCCCGCCAGGCGGCTGAAGTATTTGAAAAGCAGGGTTCTAAGGAGTTGGTCGCGTATTTATCCCGCCTTCAGGTGTCGAGTGAGATGCAACTCGCGTTGTATGGACCTGACGGATCGGATGTCTTAGGTGCCCCGGCCAGCGACTCGACCAAGGCTCTAGTATCCAACGCGCTTCGGGACAACGAAACTCAGTTCCCGAGCCAACCCGGGGATTCCGTAATGGTCGCAGCTACAACAGGCCCCAGCGGTGTGCGATACGTTCTAACCACGAGCGCCCCATCGCCCCCGTTTTTAGGATTTATGCGGGGAGGAATTCGCGCGCAGGCTTTTCGGATTTTGGCGGTGGGCCTGGCAGTCACCCTGGTCTGCCTGGTTCTCGCGCACTACATTGCTTCGCCTATTTTGCATCTGCAAAATGTCTCACGTCATATTACGGTTGGAGATTTGGGTGCCCGCGTCCAGTTTGGAAAAAGTCGGCGCCGAGACGAAATCGCCGACCTCGGTCGCGATTTCAATATTATGGCGGACCGGATTGAATCGCTGCTTCATTCACAGAACCAATTGCTAAAGGACATTTCCCACGAAATACGTTCCCCGCTCAGCCGTTTGACCCTGGCGGTAGGCCTGGCAAAAACCAGTCGCGGCGGGGAGAGCGATGACTTGCTGGAACGAGCCGAACGCGAGGCTGAGCGGATCGAAGATATGTTGGCCCAGCTTCTTACTGTTGCTCGTCTTGATGGCGGTGCGGCTTCATTTCCCAAGACCCCGGTAGAACTCTCTTTGCTTCTGTCGGAAATCGTTGACGATGCAAGTTTCGAAGGTTCGGCCACCAAACGTTCCGTCCTATTGGCCAAGGCGGACGCATGCTTGGTTGACGGCAGCGAATCTCTTCTCAGGAGTGCCATTGAAAATGTTGTTCGGAACGCTGTGCGTTACACCCGCCCGTGTTCTATCGTCGAGGTTAATTTAAATTTGGAAAAGTTGGGCGGAAAAGAATTTGCTGTGATTCAAGTTCTGGATGAAGGACCAGGCGTTCCGAGCGGCGAGCTAACGCATATTTTCAAACCTTTTTATCGTGTAGATGACGCGCGACAGCGCGAAACAGGCGGGGTCGGCCTGGGCCTCACCATTACCGAACGAGCGATTAGTTTCTATCGGGGCACCGTTTCTGCCCGGAACCGTGACGGAGGGGGCCTTGAAGTCCAGATTCGCCTGCCACTGTTTCCTTCGGACCTGCCAGCAGAAAAGGCTGTGCTGGCAAATGCTTAAGACGGTCTAAAGATCTTGTGTCTTAGCTCATGCCTGTTACTGCGATACAGACACAGTCGTCTGCGCGGAACCTAGTTCCAATTGCCCGCGTTTGGAATTCTTAGCATTAGCTTCAACAACCGTAAAGTCGCTCCTCCCAGCCCCCAGAGCGCGCACCGTAATCTCCAGAAGCGTGCCGTCACCATTCACGCCTGCCGAGCTTGGAGGCCGGCTCGCGGTGATGCTCGCAATGCCACGTTCCTGATCGATTTGTTGCACCACCGCAATCTCCTGGCCCCCATCCGA
>JALYIN010000044.1 GCA_030775765.1 Verrucomicrobiota bacterium | reverse complement strand
GTTCACGGCGGCACCCAGACGGAATTTGCCGAAAAGCTCCAGGACCTGGGACAAAAAGCGACGACGCTGCCGAACCGGCTTTTTCAATCGTTCCGAAAATTCTTCGGAGGGAAATGAGCCGGATCGTGCTCCTTCGCTTTGCCGCTGCGCTTTGTTTCGTCGCGGTGGCGCTCGGTGCGTTTGGCGCGCACGCATTAAAGGAGACGCTGCAAAGCAGCGGCATGCTCGATGCCTGGAACAAAGCGGTGCTTTATCATCTGGTGCACGCCGTCGCGTTGCTGGCGCTCGCGCTTTATGGCGCGGGTAATCGCGGGGCTTACCTGCTGCTCGCTGCCGGCATTTTGTTTTTCAGCGGCAGTCTTTACACGATGGCGCTCACCAATTTTCGCTGGCTGGGCGCGATCACTCCGCTCGGCGGCCTCTGCTTTCTCGCCGGCTGGGCCTGGCTGGTGATTGCGCCGAAGTTATAGATTCTTCTGTAGCCGCCTCCGCTATGCGAGGCGTGAGATCGGCTACGATTGCTCTCTCCCGCGTCGCTCATAGGGCGACGGCTACAGAAGAAGCGGGACGACCGCACTTGTCGCCATCGCCTCCCCACTGCTATTCTGGTCACCGCCGATGCTACAATTCTTCCAGACCCAGAAGCCGCTGATGACGGCGGTCATTTTCGTCGCGACTTATTTCGCCACGCTCACCCTCGGCCGTCTCCTCAAGCGCAAGGCCGGCGTGCGCCTCGGTATTCTCTTCCAGCTTTTCTGTCTCACGCTCGCGTTCTTCGCCGCCATGTCTTTCTACGGCGTCGAGGCCGACTGGCGCCGACACGTCGGCGCCGCGCTTTTCCTTCTCAGCACCGCGTTCGTCATTGCCCTCATCGATCGCTATTTCTGGGATGGTTATTGGGAACGAAAGCGGCGCGCGACCATCCCGCATTTTCTCCGGCAGGTCGTCGCGCTCTTCATTTACCTGATCGCGCTGCTGATCGTCCTGAGTGTCGGCTATCACGCCCAGGCGGAGCTCCGCGGTTTGCTCGCCGGTTCCGGCATCGCCGCAATTGTCATCGGCTTTGCGACGCAGGACCTGTTCGGCGGGATCATTGCCGGCATCGCTCTCCAGATCAGCAAGCCCTACAAGGTCGGGGACTGGCTTCATATCCAGGAACGCTACGCCGAGGTCATGGAGATCAACTGGCGCTCGACCCGGCTCCGCACGAACGACGGCATTTACCTCGACATCCCCAACTACCAGATCGCGCGCAACACGATCATCAATCTGCACTACCCCACCCAAGTCCATGCGATGCGCCTGCGAGTGGGCGTCCATTACGATGTTCCGCCGAACCGGGTGAAGGATGCGCTCCATCGTGCGGCCTCGAGCGCCCAAGGGGTCCTGGCCGATCCGCCCACGAAAATCTTCGTCATGGATTTCGCGGAGTCCGCGGTGGTTTACGAAATCAAGTTCTCGATGGGAAACCACCGCGAGTACAACGATGTCTGCGACGCCATCCGGACCAACATCTGGTACGAATTCAAGCGTCAGCACATCACCATTCCCTTCCCCATCCGCACGCTTCAGTTGCAACGCGGCCCCAAACGCATCGTCGACGACCGCGCCGAGGCACGGGCGATCCTGCGCGGCGAAGCGGTCTTCGATTGCATGAGCGACGCCCAACTCGAAAATGTGCTGCGAAACTCCCAGCTCCAGCGTTACGGCCGCGGCGAGCGCCTGATCCGGGAGGGCGATCCGGGCGACTCGATGTTTGTCATGCTGCGAGGCGACGCGGCGGTCTCGGTGGCCAGGAATGGCGCGAGCGTGCGCGTCGGCGTGATGCGCCAGGGCGATTGTTTTGGCGAATTCGCGCTGCTTACCGGCGAACCTCGCTCGGCCACAATTCAGGCAGAGAACGACTGCGAAGTGCTCGAGATCAGCAAGCCGGTCATGGCGGAGGTGCTGCGGGAATCGCCCGAATACCTCAGCGCCCTGAGCGAACTCCTGGCGCAACGCAAACTCGAAGGCGAAGGAATTGTCAAAGACGCCGCCGCCGCGCCCGACCAGAAGCAAAAGGAATCGGAGTATCGCTCTTCATTCCTGCGAAGTCTGCGCGCCGTCTTCGAGCTTTGATCTAGATGGAGCCGGCCTGCCCCCCAGGCCGGAGAAAGAAACCGGGGCCAAACAAAACGGCCCGAGAGCGGGCCGTCTCCATCGACTCTGGATCACACTTAGGCATTTACCCGTTGCCAGTCCGGCAAACCTAACTAAAGTCCCCCACTTTCAACGGAGCCGTCATGACTTTTCTCGCCCTCGATATTCTCAAATCCGGTGTCACCCTTTCAATGATTTGCGCCGGCTTGGGCCTGCTTTTCGCCTTCTTTCTCATCAAAGCCGTCATCCGGCTGTCGCCCGGCAATGATAGAATGCGGCAGATCGCGGGTGCGATTGAAGAAGGCGCCAAGGCGTATCTCAAGCGCCAGGTCGTGACCATCAGCGCTATCGCCGCCGTCATTTTCTTTCTGCTGTTTTTCTTTCAAGGCAACAAATTCACCGCGGTCGGTTTCGTGATCGGTGCGTTCTGTTCTCTTGCCGCCGGCTACATCGGGATGCGCATCGCCGTCTTGGCGAATACGCGCACGGCCCACGCCGCGAGCCAGTCCCGATCCGCGGCCATGCGAGTGGCATTCAACGGTGGCGCAGTCACCGGCCTGTTGGTAGTGGGCCTCGCACTGTTATCGGTCGGAATCTTTTACACCCTGGCAAAAAGCTGGGTCGGCCATGACATGGCGGTGAAGAGTCTGGTCGGCCTCGCGTTGGGATCGAGTTTGATCAGCGTCTTCGCGCGTCTCGGCGGCGGTATTTACACCAAGGCCGCGGACGTCGGCGCGGATCTCGTCGGCAAGATCGAGAGCAACCTGGAGGAAGATGACCCGCGTAATCCGGCTACGATCGCGGACAACGTGGGCGACAACGTCGGCGATTGCGCGGGCATGGCGGCGGACGTTTTCGAGACCTATGCGGTGAGCCTGATCGGCGCGATCCTCGTCGGCGCACTCACCCTGGGGACGGTTCCCGCCGCGATCATTTATCCATTCATCCTCGGCGGCATTTCCGTGCTCGGCGCCGTCGTTGGAATCTTGTTCGTGAACCTCAGCGGCGGAAAACCCGGCACGGTTCTGATGGGTGCGGTTGGCGCGAGCGGCCTTGTCTCAGCCATTTTGTATTGGCCGGCAACGCATTTGCTTTTCCGGAAGGCGGTCAACATCGGCGGCATCGATCGCTCTCCGACCGACCTCTACTACGCGTCCCTCGTCGGCCTGCTCATGACCGGCATCGTGGTTCTCATCACCAACTACTACACCTCGACGCGATATGCGCCCGTCCGCAAGATCGCTAAGGCTTCTGAGACCGGCCACGCCACGAACATCATCGCCGGTCTCGCCATCGGTCAGCACGCCACCGCGTTGCCTGTCGGATTCATCGGCATCGCGATCCTGCTCAGTTTCCATTTTGCCGGCCTTTACGGCATCGCCATCGCCGTCATGAGCATGCTCTCGATGGCCGGCATCATCATTTCGCTCGACGCCTTCGGCCCGATTACGGACAACGCAGGCGGCATCGCAGTCATGAGCAACCTCCCGAAAGAAATTCGCGGCATCACCGACGAGTTGGACGCGGTCGGCAACACGATGAAGGCCGTCACCAAAGGCTACGCGATCGCTTCCGCTGGGCTGGCGGCGCTGGTCCTCTTCGGTTCCTACGTTGAAGAATTGAAGGCGCACTTCTCCGCGTCCGGGCGAGCCTACTCCTTCCAGTTTTCGCTCACAGAGCCGAAGGTCATCATCGGCTTGTTTATCGGCGGTCTGCTGCCGTTCCTTTTTACCGCGTTCAGCATGGACGCCGTGGGCAAGGCGGCGGGCGCAGTCGTCCGTGAAGTGCGGCGCCAACTGATCGCCAAGCCTGGCATCCTGCGCGGCGAAGATGTTCCTGAATACGGCACCTGCGTCGACATCGTCACGAAAGCGGCGCTCCGCGAGATGATCGTGCCCGCTCTCCTGCCGGTGGCGGTCGTTCTGGTCGTCGCGATGTTCACAAAAGCGCTCGGCCCCGTCGTTCTCGGCGGTGTGCTCGTCGGCACCATCGTGACCGGCCTGTTCGTCGCCATCGCCATGACCTCAAGCGGCGGCGCGTGGGACAACGCCAAGAAATACATCGAGGAAGGCAACCTCGGCGGCAAAGGCTCGTTCGCCCACGCCGCCTCCGTCACCGGCGACACCGTCGGCGATCCATACAAGGACACCGCCGGCCCCGCCATCAATCCCATGATTAAGGTCGTGAACATCGTCGCGATCCTGATCATCCCGATTTTCTTCTAAATCTCTCGGGTAGGGTGGCGTCCCGCTCGCCGGTTTTGGCATCTTGCCAAAACAATCTTTCCAAGTGCGTGATCGCGAGACGCGATCACCGACGGGCGAGACGCCCACCGTACCCGAAGATAAGATGCCCCTGTAGCCGCCGCCCCCTGTGGGCCGCGTGAGTGGAGCGTCGCTTTCTCTCGCGCTTCCCACAGCGAAGTGGCTACAGAAGAAGGCCTGTAGCTATTCCTTGGCGACCTTCGTCAGCTGCGAAGCGACGGGCCATCCACTTGCCGCTCTTCTTCTCGAAGACATCGGTGCCGCGGTAATCGCCGGAGAAATCTTTCCCATTTTCGGTGCCGCTCATTTTCAGCACGCAGGTTACGACCGCGCAGTTGTCGCCAATCATCCGGCATTTGAAATCGCTCATTGTGGCGGACTTCATCACGAACGTCTTGTCGGTTACCGCTTTGATGTCCTGCGTTTTTGTGGAGACAGCACCATCCGGTTCGATGATGGAGTAATCGTCGGCCTCGAGGTTCTTGATGAAGGCCGCGTCGCTTTTCATGTAGGCGTCGAGCCATTGCTGTTCGATCGCCTTCAATTCTGCGTCGGCTCCCGCGCCCAAGGCCGCGGACGCCAGGCTCACAGCCATAACCAAGGTGATCAGAGTTCTTTTCATGGCGTCGATTCTGGTTTGACACCACCGACCGGTCAATCCACAACTGTCCCCCTCCCCTTCGCGCCTTTTTGAAGCTATATTGACCGCAAAATGGATGAACCACGCGATTATCAGCTCGTTTCCGCGGACCAGACCGCACTCAAAAAGGAGATCGCGAAGCCGGACCCGGGCGCGACGCCATTCAAGGTGGTGGTCGATCCCGAGATGCGGCTGAAACTTCGACGCGCCCTGGTGGAGCTGATCGATTATCACGATGAAGCGCTGGCCGAGCATTTTGCGGAAGGCAAGCTGGCGCTCGAATCCTACAAGGAATACATCGAGCTGTTCGCGCGCAGCCTGAAGGAGACCATGGAAAGCCGCGAGGGCGTTTCGTATTTGCTGCGTTCAGTTGGGTTCGATGTTCCGCCAGAAGACATCAATCTTCATCCCGATCTGCGCTGGAAACGCGGCAAGCCGGGCGGCTTCGGTTCCAGCCTGCTTTAAAATCGCGGAAGTCGTTCCCGGAAAAACGCTTGTTTCCCGGAACGGTGCTGACAAAATCCGGCGCAACAAACCATGCCGACGGTGTTACTTATCGAGGACGACGTGGAAAGTCGCCGAAAGATCGCGCGCCTCTTCTCAACGCACGGCTGGGAGGTGATCGAGGCGCTCGAGGGCAAGGCCGGCATCGAGCTAGCGTTTGCCAAACGGCCCGAAGCTATCGTG
>JALYIN010000043.1 GCA_030775765.1 Verrucomicrobiota bacterium | reverse complement strand
GCGAATCATCTCCCGCACATCCTCACAATTGGCGTGGGGGACACCGGCATCGGGATCGAGCCGGAAATCATGGAGCGCATCTTCAATCCGTTTGAGCAGGGCGAGCGATCCTTCCAACGCCGTTTCGGCGGCCTCGGTCTTGGCCTGACCATTTCCAAATCGTTCGCCCAGGCACATGGCGCTTCCCTCATCGCCAAGAGCGAAGGGCGCGATCGTGGCGCCACCTTTCTTCTCACCATGAAAACCGCGGGACTGGAAAAGGCGGCCGCCAAACCGGGCGCGCTCGAGATGCAAAGTTCACCGGGCGGCCTTCGCATCCTGCTGGTCGACGATCATCCGGACACGTGTGCCGCTTTGGGGAAGCTGCTCAAGCTGCGCGGCCACAGCGTCGTCTCGGCAAGCAGCATGCGCGAAGCCATGGAGGTCGCGGTCGCGGGAGGTTCGTTCGATCTTCTCATCAGCGATGTCGGTCTGCCGGATGGCAACGGCATGGATCTCATCCGCTACCTGCGCACTCAGCGACCCATTCGCGGCATCGCCATTAGCGGCTTCGGCATGGACGCCGATATCAGTAAAAGCCTCGAAGCCGGGTTCTCCGAGCATCTCGTTAAACCGGTGAAGCTCGAAAAGTTGGAAGCGGCCATCGCCCGCGTGATGGCAAACGCGCCTGCGGCGCGTTAAGCTCCAAATTCCAAGCACCAGAGAAACACCAAGCTCCAAACTTCCAAGGGAACCCGGCGCGCTGCGTTGATGTTTGATTATTGGAGCTTCTCTGGAGCTTGGATGTTGGTGCTTGGAGCTTTTCCCACATGCGTACCGTCGAGCTGACAATTGAAGACGTCGCCTTCGGCGGCAAAGGCGTGGCGCGCGATGCCGGAAAAGCCGTCTTCATTCCCTTCACTATCGAAGGCGAGCGCGTCACGGCAAAAATCGTTCGCGAGAAAAAACAATTTGCTGAGGCGGAATTGAGCGAGGTCCTGGAGTCATCGCCCGAACGCATCGCCGCGCCCTGCCCGTACTTCGGGCGCTGCGGCGGTTGCAGCTATCAGCACATCAGCTACACGCATCAGTTGGAGCTCAAGGCGAAACAGGTCGAACAAGCGATGCGCCGCATCGCCCGTCTCGTCGATCCACCGATGCGGCCCATCGTCTCTTCGCCTTTGCCCTACGGCTATCGGAACCGCATCACCGTTCACGCGCAGGATGACGTCGTTGGTTTTTACCGGCGCGATGTTCACCAGCTGATTGATATTGCGCAGTGCCCGATCGCCCTGCCGGAAGTGAACCAAGCGCTCGCGCAACTGCGGGCGACCCGGCCCCGCGACGGCCATTACTCTTTGCGCGCCCACTCCGGCCCGCGCGTCTTCGCCCAAACCAACGACGCCGTCGCCGGCGCCCTGGCTGATTTCATCGCGGCGACCCTCGCCGGCGAAAACGGCCTCCTCATCGAAGCTTTCTGCGGCGCCGGCTTTTTCACGAAACGTTTGGCGCCGCAATTCGAGCGCGTCATCGGAATCGATTGGGACCGCTTCGCGATCGACGCCGCCCGAAAAGACGCGCGGCCTAACGAGACCTACATCGCCGGCGAGGTCGGCATCGAGCTAACTCAATTGTTGCGCTCGATCGATCCAACGCGGCAGCCCACGTTGATCGTCGATCCGCCCGCCACCGGGCTGCCCCCCGGGTTGCGCCGCGTCATTCTCGATTCTTCACCGCGCACCGTGATCTACGTCTCGTGCAATCCCCCCACCCTCGCCCGCGATCTCGCGGAATTGCAGCAACGCTTCGCCATCGTCTCCATCACTCCCTTCGACATGTTCCCGCAGACGGCTGAGGTCGAAGCCGCCGTTCATTTACAACTACGGCCGTGAAACTGACGCAGGGCCTCCGGCTACGCAGGATGCCGATCCTGTTTTTTCGGACTAAGCGGCAAGACAACTGTAAAAACGGTGCCGCGATTCACCTGGCTTGCCACGGTGATCTGGCCGCGGTGAAGCAGAACCAGCTCTCGCACAATCGCCAGCCCCAATCCCGTGCCGCTCTCGCCCGCAGTCGCCTTGGTTGTGGTTCGCCGATATTTGTCAAAAATATGCGGTAACTCTTCTTGCGGGATGCCCAGCCCGGTGTCCCGAATATTTACCTGCACCCCCTCTTTGACCGGCTCGACCGTGGCGTCCACTACGCCGCCGGGAGAAGTGAATTTGACTGCGTTAATCAGGAGGTTGCTGAAAATCTGCGAAAGTCGAAGACGATCGGCGCGCAAGATTGGTTCCGCCGGAGCGGCATGGAGATTGAGCGCGATTTGTTTGGCATTCGCGTTAATGGCGAGCGGCTCCATCGATTGCCTGATCACTTCGCTCACCAACACGTCTTCCAGTTCGAGTTCGATCTTCTCCGCCTGGAGCTTCGAGATATCAAGTAATCCGCGCACCATCGAGACCATGCGGCGCGCGGAATGATCCATAATGCCGAGGAGTTCCTCCGAGGGCTCTTCCTTTTTTTCGCGCAAGAGATCAATCACCATTCGAAACCCGGTGAGCGGAGAACAAAGGTCGTGCGATACCACAGCGATCATCTCGTCCTTGCGCCGATTCACGTCGCGGAGGCGGGCACTGGCCACCGCGTGCTCGGCTTCGAGCTTCCCTACAACCGAGACCACCCAGCGCACGAAAACGGCAAACAAGAAACTCAGAGTTATGGCGTAGAGGGCGATTCCAAACGCGGTTTCATAAAGTTCGTGGCGTTCGCCCCACACGCACAACCACCGAGAAAGAGTGTAAGCAAGACCGCCAGCGGAAAAAGAATGCGCAGAATGCGCGCGAGCACTTCGCCCGGATCATTTGTGGCAAAAGGTTCGGGCAGCGGAGCGCGCGGAACGGCAAAGAAAATTCCGGCGGCCAGGAACAAAAACGTTATCGCGGTGTGCAAGGCCGTCGGGATGATAGGGGCCAAACCTCTAAATGACCGAACGCCGTAGCCATACCCGGTGATCGAGAGGATCGCGCCAAAGCCGATAAGGACAGCGAGCACCTGGCCGAAGGAGCGTCGTCCGCGCGTATCGAGCAGCAGGATCGACAAACCGGCGAGGAAGAAATTGAGCGCTGTATTTGGCGCCATCCGATTTGGCAGGACGTCCTGCACCGCCGAAAGTTTTGCAGCGAACAAAACCTCATCTATCGGGGACCGACAAATTCCCAAAAATTCCAGGAACTCCAATGCGGCCGCAACCACGACGATCGCGGAAAGAACCTTTCCCATGACGCCTGTGACGAGTGAGCGGGAACGGAGCGCGCTGGCCAATGCGATTCCGGTGAGGATGAATAACACCGCTGTCGCCGGGTTCATTGCCATGAAGCCGGGCACGATGCGTTTGAGTGACTCAAGGTCGAGCGTCCAGCCGATCAGAACAAGAAGGCCGACACAAATCACGCCCCCACTGGCGATGGCAGGCAAGAGGGACAACGCCGAGGAAACACTGCGTTGGCCGGAAAATTCCTGCTGCGGTCTTGTGCGTTCGTTAGGTTCGATAAGTCCTGGGGTTGTGGTTTGGCTGCCGCCCTTTCCTTATTCAGATCGCGCAAGCCGTGGCTAGCTGTCAATTTTAAAAATCCGACAGCTATTCAGTACGTAACGCTTCCACGGGATTCAGCAAGCTCGCACGACGCGCGGGAAACAGGCACGCGAGCAACGCCGCGATCCCCAGCACCGCCGCGGTCGTCCCGAGCAGCACCGGGTTATGCGCGGAGACTTGGTAAAGCTGCGCCGCAATCAATCTTCCCAAGGCTAGCGCCGCTCCGATGCCGATGATGAGCCCGAACACCACCGGCAACATTCCCTGCTTCACAACCAGCCGCAGCACGTCGCTTGTCTGCGCGCCTAGTGCCATTCGCACGCCGATCTCGCCGGTCCGTTGTTCCACCGTGTAAGCGACCGCGCCGTAAATTCCCACCGTCGCCAGGAGCAACGCCACCCCCGCAAAAACGCCGAGCAGAGTCATCATCAGTTTTGCCTGCCCGAGCGCCTGCGCCATAATCTCGGTGACCGGTTGCGGTTGAATCAGTGCAAGCCCAGGATCGATCGTCTTCAAAACCCCCTGCACGGCTTTTGTTACATTGTCCGGCGGCAAAGAGCTGCGCACCGTGATGGTGAGGAACGGAAAATTCTCCTGCGCAAACGGCCGATAGAATTCCATGTCGTTCTGCTGGTCGAGCCGGACTGAGCGCACATCGCCCACGACGCCCACGATCTCGACCGGCACGCTGCCGCTCGTGATGAGCAACGTCTTGCCGATTGGGTTTTCGTTCCCGAAGACCGTCTTCGCTCCTGAGGCGCTGATGAGAATTACATTGGGATGATCGGCGATGTCCTGCTGATTGAAATCGCGGCCGGCGAGGAGCGGAATGCCAAGCGTGCGGAGC
>JALYIN010000042.1 GCA_030775765.1 Verrucomicrobiota bacterium | reverse complement strand
TTGTACGGGATGCGAACGGCGCTGTTTACGGGGTAACCTACAAATGGCGCCCTGATAACAGCGACGCTGATCTTTTGCCTGATGGACTCGATGAAAACATCATCATCACGAACGCCTCCGGCCAGACCCGCGCGCAGAAGTGGTCCTATCCCAGCCGTGCCGATTGTCTCTTCTGCCATAACCAGCCGGCTAACTATGTCCTGGGGCTGAAGACACACCAGCTCAATGGTGATTTTACTTATCCGACTACTGGACGCACTGACAACCAGCTTCGGACGTTCGCTCACCTTGGCTTGTTGAATCCTGCGCCCACTGAAGAAACCATCCCAAAGCTTCTTAAGGCCGTCTCCGTCAACAACACCCGCATGTCGGTGCAGCGCCGAATGCGTTCGTGGATTGATTCCAACTGCTCGCAGTGTCACAGGCCTGGCGGCTTCTGCCCGAGTTATGATGCGCGTTTCTCCACGCCCTTGGAGGCACAGAATTTGATTGATAACTTCGTGAAGTTTCGCGACCTGGCTGGGTCGGAGCTCTATCAACGCGACAATTCTCTTGGCCTGATCAAGATGCCGCCGCTGGCGAAGAACCTCGTGCACGAAACCGCCATGGCTAACTTGCGCCAATGGATCGCGAGTCCACTCGAGGTCCTTTCCGTATATTTCTATCAGGATACAAGCCGTCTCGCCATCAGATTTAACAGTTATATCGATCAGCAGACCGCGACCGTCGCTTCGAACTATTTGCTCGATCGGGGCGCAACCATCTCCGAAGCAGTGCTCGGGCCCGAGCCGGATACGGTAATCCTAAGTGTATCGTCACTTACGCCAAACCAGAGCTACGTTCTGATCACAACCGGAGTTCAGGACACCGCGCCGTCGGCAAATACCATCTGGCCGCGAAGTGCCACACAATTCACCGCGCAATATCCGCCGGCTACTACTTCGGCGCGGCTGGCTAACATCTCCGCGCGACTTCAGGTGGGTACTGGCGATAACGTCGCGATTAGCGGCTTTATCGTACGCGGCACTCAAGCGAAACGAGCCATGATCCGCGCGATCGGCCCCTCTTTGAGTTCCAGCGGAATCACTAACGCACTGGCGGATCCCATTCTTGAATTACACGACCACGCCGGCGCCTTGATTGCGACCAACGACAACTGGGCCGACAACGCCAACCAGCAGGAAATCATCGACACCGGAATCGCCCCCGCGTCGCCAAACGAATCAGTTATCTTAATGAAACTGCCGTCAGACGAGAATGGTGTGGCTTACACTGCGGTTCTGCGCGGCGCGAATAACGCGACGGGAGTGGGTGTCGTAGAAGTATATGATCTCGACCAGGGCCTGGGATCCACCGTTCTGAACATTTCCACACGTGGGTTGGTGCAGACCGGAGACAATGTCTTAATCGCGGGTATGATCGTGATAGGTCAGGCACCGCAGAAAGTAATTATCCGCGCTCTGGGCCCATCCTTGCCAGTCCCAGGAAAGCTGGCCGATCCGACGCTGGAGTTGCGTGATAGCAACGGTGCGCTTCTGGAAGCGAACGATAACTGGGTCGATAGCCCGAACAAACAAGCAATCGTCGACAGCACCATTCCTCCGACGAATGACCTGGAATCGGCAATCGTGCGCACATTACCGCCCGCAAGCTACACCGCGATTGTGCGCGGAGTGAATAACACAACTGGCATCGCGGTCGTGGAAGTTTACGCGCTCAATTAGGTCGCGCGAAGCGTTGTCGAGTTTTTCGCGATTGTTAACAATCCACTTCTTTTCCAGCGCGTTCCTGGTGGGATGCTCGCTCTCGTAGAAGATGCCGAGGCCGCCGGGATGGCGCAGAAAGTAAGCGATCAGGCCTAGCGATAAGGAAGCCGCGACGATGACCGGCGAAAACGCACTCACAGCAAGCGGTCAACCAGTACGCCGGCAACCCACGCCGAGCAGGATGAGTACTAAGTTCATGATGAAGCGTCCTTGATTGATGCGATTGACGTTCTGCCCAAACCGGCGCAACTCAGCCACGGGGTTTGATGCTTAATGGACGAAATGCTTTCGATCGGCGGTCGAGCAGTTCAATGGTGTCGCGAAAGTCCTCAAAGCTGGGCGGGGCAGCGTCCGAGTCAGAATCAGTTTCGCGCGAGTGGCGAATATAAATGTGGACCAACTCAAGCGCCGATAGATGTTAAATGCGTCGCTATGCGATTCGTTTTTCACAACGACCCAGCCGCAACCCAGACCGAGTGCGTCAGACAGGATACGGAGTTGCTCCACGCTGTCGGCCTCGTGATTGACCGGACAAACGACAGTCAGCGGCGCGTCGAGTGCGCGGAGAACGAGGGCCAAACCGACTTCATCGAAGAAGTCTATAAACAAGTCGGTTGAGGCCGCGCCGCGCGACAGTCGATCACAAGCAGGTGGTTTCCGCCGTCGTGAACACCGCGTCGATCTCGCGGCGGTGCTCCAGGTTGATGAAGTCTGCTTCCGGGTGAAAACGCTTGAGCGTCAAGTTCTCGTTGTCGCTGTCGATCGCGCGATGAACGTGGCTGCAGTCTTTGAGATACTGGACAAAGTTCGTGGCGAAAAAGCTCTTTCCGACTCCGCCTTGCCGTTAATGATTAAGCTGATTTGTTTGCTCATTGGAATCCGCGCTGAATCAGAGGTTGCGAGGGTCTGCGATGCGTGGGCCGCGAGTGCGTGGCCGCTCGGAAGCTGGCTCCGCGTCTGGCGCGCTAGTCGGTTTTGAATGCGTTGTCGGCCGTGTCATTGACTTGCCGGCTGCCGACGCGGTGAGCACAGGATTGGCGGCAGGTTGCACGCGGGCCGCTCTGCGTCTGACGTGGCGGTCGCGGCTTTGTCGTTTTAAAGTCCGCCGCGGTTCCGGCTCGCCGTTCACCTCGGCGAGGAAAACGCGCGATCGCGTCGTGCCAACCGCCGCGCCGACAGTGGCGAGCAACTCGTGAATAGGCCGGAGTGAGGCTCCCTTTTGTCGCAGCTCCACGATGCAGTCCTTGAGCGGCATCAATTTTGGCGTGACGGCTCGGTGACGGTGGCGTCAATGCGCGGGTAGCTTGGTTGAAGCGCTCTGTACGCGCGGCAGTTTCTGCGAGTTCGCTCATGCGATTCGGAGCGGGTTAGCGACAGGCCGAAAATTCCCTAGCATCGCTAAGGGGTAGGGCGTCTATCCTATCAAAGCCCACGGTTCCTTCCGTGGGCAAAACCGGCTGAAGCTGCTTTGTCATGCGTTCCATTTCTCAAAAAATCATGACTCTTGCCATGATCAGCCACTGCGTTCACAACGCATGCATGGGTCAAAGAGCGATTAAATTTGAATGCTTTTGCTTTGCGTCTGAACACGCCTGGTGCGGTTCGATGGACTGATGCCGGCTGTTTTCGAAATCGTCTCAATCGATTCCACTTCTGCGCTTGCCGTTGTGAGAAATTCACGAATCTCCACCGGCATAGTGGCAAGGTTGGGCTCGCCATAATGGGCGAGAGCTTTCAGGGATACACCGGGTTGAATTCGGGATAGAGCGCTTTCGCTGCTCCCAAAGCACTGGGCAAGGTAACGCCGGCTTTCAGCAACGTATAAATGTCGAGGTAAACCTTCGCCTCCGCCCGTGCCAGAATCACTTTCATCTTCTGCGCTGCGAGATCGAGAAGCGACGCGATGAAAACGCCATTGTCGTCGCAACGGTCGGGATCGGCAACACGGCCGATGGTAAGTCCGCCGAAAAATGAAACTTTGATTTCTCCATCATGATGCACGGTGAAGGTTGAAGTGTTGGGCTCGGATTGAATCAGTTCCGCTCCCTGCAGAAGTGGCAAGGCGCGACTTAGAGCGTCCGCCGAAATGGGCTGGTTGGTGAAAAAATCAAAATCGACGGATTGTCTGCCGCCAAGGCGCCAGCCAATCGCTGTTCCTCCGTATAAAAACGAAATGCTCGGGTAATTGGGAAAAAACCGGCCAAAAGCGGCGCTGCTGTGGCGGCAAAACATCCAGCCGTGGTTTCATGCCGGGATGACGCGTTGTGGCAAGGATGGAACAGGCAGAAGCTGCAAGCGATGGTGCCAGTAATGCCAGGAATGGGGATCGAAAAGGCGGGAGGCGCATTTAGCAATGCTTCGCGAAAAGCATCCCTACCGTAATGGTCGAGAGAGAGGCAGATATCCTCCCATGTTCCGAGCGCCATGGTCCGGCAGAGAAACAGTGGGGTATTTTCAAGGGTGGCGCCAACCGGTTCCCACCAGCAAACGCGGCGGGCAATCGCGCCCAAATGCGGAGAGCTGGTTTCTTCGGTTTGCACATGTTTGGGAACCACTTTCAATCTAAGTAATCTAGCAAAACAGACCGTCGATTGCGAACCTTTGGCTCGGCCAAGAGAGAGCTGCGGCATTTGTGCGGGCGATCGCGTCGTCAGCATAAAAGCAGCGAGACAGAGGATTTTCAGAGGCAGCAAGAGCCGCCCTCCCAGCGGGCGCGTCGCAGTTCACCGCTCCAAGCGAAGAGCGAAACTGCGCCGGAATGAGAGCACGCAGACAGTACCATCGGGCTAAACCTCAAACATGGAAACCTTCACTGATCGAAATCGATCGAGGATGACTCAATTACAACTTGAGCTTTGTCATTTCTGCCGTGTTTGAAAATGGAAATCACGCCGAACAAATAGCACATGCTGCGCGTTGAAATTCCAGACGAGTTGCTGATTCGTGCTGTCAGCGAGGCTGTCGAGAAACAGTTTTCGCGGATCAATGATTTCAGCGGCTATATGGATCTCAAGGGCGCATGCAAATTTCTCTCCGTCGGCGAATCACAGTTCAAGGAGTGGGTACGCCTTGGCTATATTCATCCGCGGAAGGTTAGTTCACATTTAGTGCGCTACCGCCTTCAAGAACTCGTCGTATTCATGGAGGAGTTCTTGATCAAATCGCGCAGTTAAGCGGCTTGTCGCGCGATTTCTTTCGGGGTTGGTTTTGCAGATCTTTTGGTTTCGGGAAGTACAGCGAACCATTCTGCCGCTTGTTTCTCGGTCACGAGCTCGCGGTAATTGCGGAAGAGCATTGCCGGCGAGTTGCCCATCTCCAGCGCGACTCGCGCCGCATCCTTGATGTCGGCCAGTCGATAGCTTGCGTAGCTGTGCCGCAGCGCATTCGGCTTCCACCGGAATTCAAAGACCTGGCCTTCCACTTTGATACCGCTCTTGCAATACCGCTGCCGCGCTTCGCAAAGCATGTCGTTGCGCGTGTAGCCGACCACGTGACCTGTCTTCTGGCGCAGCGGCAACAGCCAAGCTGCGAGCGCGGGCAGCAGCGGCGCGAGACGGCGTGAGGCTGTCTTCGCCTTGGCCGCAGCAACTTCGATGAAGTGTTGCTCGAAACGAATTTCACTCCAATCGAGCCGCATGATCTCCTGACTCCGCAGACCGGCAAATGCGCCGACCGCAAAAAACGGCAGCAGTTTCGCCGGAGCATGTGAGAGGAGCAATCGCAGCTCTTGCGGCGTGTATATTTCAATCGCGCCCTCGCCCGTATTTGCTGATGCCACGTCTTCGACAGCGGTGGGTTCGTTCCGCGGCAGGTAGCGCTTGCCGCGCGCGTAGCGGAAAAGCTGGAGAACGGCATTGCGGTAATTGTTGCGCGTGCGGCCACTGATGCCGAGGCCATTCAGCCAAACCTCGATTTCGTGCGTGCTGATCTGATCGATGCGGCCGGGAAAGGCAGCGGCGAATTTGTTCATCCTATATTTTCGATCTTCCAAATGGAAGAAGCTCACACCCTCCACGCGCTTCGACGTGAGGAATTCTTGGACGACTTCGGCGGCTGTCTTCGGGATGATCCGCGGAGTCTTGCCGCGTCCCGCGACCCATTCCTCAATCGCCCCGAGTAGTGACACGCCAAATGGTGCGAGCTTATCTTTCGCGAGCCGGTAATCCTCCACCTCGGCAAGCGTCATTCGCTTCTCATGGGCGCGACCCGAAGCAATTTGCGCGATGAGCCTGCGCGCTTCGATTTTCGCCGCGTCGAGTGAGGTGCGCGTAATCCGCTTCCGCTTTTCTCCTAGCAGCGTATCGACGCAAAAACGCCCGTCCGAAAACTCGTAAATCGGAACGGAGACGTTTCCCTCTTTGATTTCGATGCGTTTCGTTTTCACGTTTCAGATCTTGCCGATTTGTCACGTTTCTGTCACGCACAATCTGAAATCGGCCGTCGGGCGAAAAATCTACCTATGAAGAAGTGTGGCGACCCTAACGGGATTCGAACCCGTGTTACCGCCGTGAAAGGGCGGTGTCCTAGGCCACTGGACGATAGGGTCAGGAAAAGCGGGGGCAATATCAGAAGCGCATCCCCAGGTTGCAAGTTATTTGCCGGGAGCGCCTCAGCCTTGCAGCGCGTTGCGGTCGAAAGATCCCTTGAGTTGCTGAACGCTGGCGAGCTTGCAGGCGTGGAAACGGAAGAAGGGCGCGAACATTCTCTTCTTGAGGTCCAGGTCGAAATGCGGAGCGAGCAGCGCCAGTAACGGGAAGGCCGTTTCGTCGTGCATCTCGCCGACGATCCATTTGCATTGGAACAGAAGGTCCGGCGGCAACGAGTTCAAGACATCATACTCGGCGGCTTCACAATCGATCTTGATCGGGTCGACTCTCGTCAGGCCAAGGTTCCTCACGACGTCGCCGGCGTCCTTTATCTGACAAGAGGTCGGGGATAATGGACCAGACCACTCCGCGGCTTCGTCCTTCGACATGAAACGGCTAAAATCGGCGCCATCGAATGGAAACGGAATGGTCGCATCGGCCGCGCCCAGGCCGTAATTGAAAACTTCGACCGACGGAAGCGAGCCGACGTTTTTTGCAGGACTCGAAACGTCTCGGGGTTCGGTTCGAATCCGTAAATCCGAGCAACTGGAAAATTGCTCGTGAAAAAACAGAATGGAAGCGCCGATGTTGCTCCCGATATCCAGGATGACTTCCGGCTGCAGCGCGGGCGGGAGGTAATACTCCCCTTTGCCGCGTTGCCGGAGCAGAACCTGGTAAATGGCGAGAGGATCAGAAGTCGCGGGGGCGATAGAAAACGTCGTGGCCGCGCCAGGGCAAGTTCGCCAACGGCTGGCCACGCACACCGGCACGCGCCAGGGTGCGGGCGCGCACGACATCGAGCGAGAAGCGCGGCGACCCCGACCGGGCCAGAACCCTGAGAAAATGCCGGATGTTCATGAAGCTGGCTTCAACTCAACCACAAGAGCGGCGGTCCGCGCGGTGGCGCCATTGTGCCGGGCGAGGACGGATTGGGCGTTGGCGACCAGGCGCAATGCCGCTTCCCGGTCGCGCAAAAGCCAGGCGATTTGTTGCTGTAAAGAATTCGGATCGCGCACCTGCACGGCGGCCTTGTTCGCAACGAGTGCCTGGGCGAGGGCGGAAAAATTTTCCATGTGCGGGCCGAAGAGAACCGGTTTGCCGGCAAGAATTGGCTCGACCGGGTTTTGTCCACCACGCGCGGTCAGGCTTTTGCCGACGAACACAATCGTCGCAACCGCGTACCAATGTTGCAGCTCGCCGGTGGTATCGAGGATTAGACATTCAGGCGGAGATGCCCGGGTTTGGCCAGCTTCGCTGCGCAGGCAAACGTTCAGGCCGAGTCGCTGGAGGCGGCTCCGAATTTCGCCGGCGCGTTCCACGTGTCGCGGCGCGACGATCAAAGTGAACGCCGGAAAGTCCGCTCGAAGACGTTGAAAGATTTCGCCAAGGATTTCCTCTTCGCCGGGGTGGGTGCTTCCACCGAAGAGAATCGGACTGTCGCGGTCGATCCCAAAGCTGCGGAGGATTTCGAGCGGAAGGTCGGGGTTCAACCGCACCTCGGCCGGATCGTATTTGATGCTGCCGACTGGATGAATGCGTTCGCGCGAAACACCGAGGGCCACCCAGCGTTCCACGTCATCCGGCTCCTGGACGCAGATCGCCGCGAGACAACGGAAGGTTGGCGCGATGAGAGAACGAAACTGCTGGAAGCGCGCTTCGGACCGCTTCGACAGGCGGGCATTAACCAGCGCAAGCGGAATCCGTCGATTGCGAGCTTCCGCGGCTAGGTTGGGCCAGACCTCAGCTTCGACTAACACGATCCGGACCGGACGAATTGCCGCGAAGGCGCGACGCATGATCGGCCAGAAATCGAGCGGACTGTAGAGCACTTCCATGCGCTCACCGGCCTCCGAGTTCGCGACCTGGAACCCGGTCGTTGTCGTGGTAGTCAGGACACAGAAAAAATCCGGATCGAGTTCACGGAGCTTGGCCGACAACTTCAGCGCGATCGCGACTTCACCGACGCTCACGGCGTGAATCCAGGTGCAGCGATGCGACGCGAGTCGGGCCCGCACTTCTGCATCATAAAAGCTGAAACGTTGTCCGAACTTGTGCTGGTAATTTCCGCGCCGGACGAGCTTCGTAATTTGCCCCGGAAGAAAGAAGAGCAGGCCGACCGGGTAAAGAAGATTGTAGAGGAAACGAATCATGGGGAGCGCTGCAAAAACAACACTTCGGTCGCGCCATATTTCTTCGCGCGCGTGACATTCCACAACGGGGTCCCCGCCACTTTTTCCGCCGGCCGTTTCTCCAGGACGAAGAATCCCGCTCCGTCGAGCATCCCGGCGAGTTCCGGGCTTTCCAGCAAGAGGTGGCTGAATTCGCCCCCAGACTTTGTTTTTTCGTAGGGCGGGTCCGCAAAGATGATCCGAAAGGGAGCCGGCGTTTGAGTCGACTTCAAGAAAGCGAAAACGTCCTGCTTGCGCACGCGGCCTTCGAGCTTCGTGCGCGCCAGATTGCGTTCGATGGCCGAGGCCGCGCTGGAGTTCTCTTCTACAAATAACGCCGACGCCGCGCCGCGGCTCAGCGCTTCGATGCCCAATCCCCCCGTGCCGGCGAACAAATCGAGCACCCGCGCGCCGATTATTTCCTCCCCGAGGCTGGAAAAAATGGCGCCTTTCACGCGGTCCATCGTCGGGCGCACGCCGCTCTTCGGAACATCGAGTTGGATGCCGCCCGCTGTGCCGGCAATCACTCTCATGGCGACGCAGTCGGTTCCGGCGAAGCGGTGCTCGACGGCGCGGCCGTTGCCGGTTCTTGCGCCGCCTTCTTTTTCTTCTCGGATTTACCGCCGCCCATCAAACCGGTGATCACGCTGCTGAGGTCCTTGAGATCGCGGCCGATCAACTTGTCCATCAGGTTGGTCTTGGGCCGGCCGACCGTGCCGCTCACTTGGAAATTGACCGCGGTGTAACCGGGATCATCGATCGGTTTGAAATTGTCTCGGATCGCGCGAAAAAGCTGGCTCCTCATTTTTTCATTAACGGCCAACTGCGATTGGAGCTGAAGTTTCCCGTCGAACGAGACCGTCCCCTTGGCCGACAGACGAATATTTTCCGAGCGGAAGACCAGTTCGTCGATCGTCACCACGCCAGGATTGATATGATATTTCACCTGGGCCTGGTCGAGTTTCAGTTGTTGCAGCTCCTGGATTTGGAGCAACTGGCCCAGCGCGACGAGCAGGCTGTACTGCCGGACCTGGCCGTCGTGCAAAATGATTTCACCCGAACCCTGGAGCGCATCCGGATCGGCGGTCTTGCCAGTGGCGTCGAGATGGCC
>JALYIN010000041.1 GCA_030775765.1 Verrucomicrobiota bacterium | reverse complement strand
GTGATAAGCTAAGACGCGCTTATTGCGCTCCGTGCCGTTTTTCCCGTGCTTCAAGGGCGTGCTCGAGCAACGCTAACAACGCCGGATTCCGAATATCTTCTTCCGAATTGACTTCGACATACCGGTGAACTTTGCCGGAGCCAGTCAACAGCTTCTTCGGGTCGGGCAATTCACTACCCTTGTAGAAACCAAGTTTGATCCCTTTCTTCGACAAAATGATCGTGCAGATCAGGTCCTTGTATCCGGCGCCGTAACTGTAACCGATCACGTTCGCCTTCGAGTCGGGTTGTTCGGTGATGCCTTTGAGGCGGTGGAGCAAAAATTGTCGCAGGCTCGATCCCGTGGCCGCGACGGTCTCAGGAAATTGGGCCAATATCTTGTCGGCAGTCACCGACGCAATAGGCTACCGACACTCCCGCGCGGCAAGTTTTCTGATGTCGCCGTTGTTCTGATGTCCTCGGTGTCAGCTACGCTGTGTTGTCGGAGGCGAGGCGCGTGCGAGTTGAACGAACGCCCAAACAGTGGTGCCCGTGACAACCAGCAGAGCCACCGTCCAAGCCCAGAACGAAATGTCGGCTCCCGTTGTCCAGATCAACGCCGCCGGACCCGAGGCGGCTTGCCATCCGCCTGGCCGTGCAGCCAGAGATCGATGTTTGAATAGAGATTCCCGCAGGTGTGGAGCACCAGCGCAGGGAGGATCGATTTTGTCAGGTAGTTTACGACGCCATAGATCGCGGCGACGGCGACGTAGTAGGGCCAAAGGATGAGAGTGAAATCCAGATGCGCGACGGCAAACATGGTGCCCGTGATCAAAATAGCGATCGAGAGTCCACAGCGTTGTTCGATAGGGCCCTGCATATAGCCGCGAAAGGAAGCTTCCTCGATGATTCCCGCGACGGGCGCCGCCATCAGCAGTAAAGCCAGGACTGTGGATTTCGGTACGCCGGCCAGATTCGGAAGCGCCTGTGGAGGGAGCACCACCAATCGATTTGCCACCCAGAGTGCGAGCACGAGGCCCATGATTCCAAGCCCGCCCGCGAGCAGCGCCCAGGCCCACACAACGCCGCTTACTCGGTTAGCGCGAAGGCTGGCCCGGCGCATCTCCGACGTTGATTCCGGAGGACCGTCGCCTCGCAGGTATCGCCAAAAGAACCACAAATAGACCGCAGTTACCGGCACCGCCCACGGCAGCCCGGGCAAAAGCCGAAGATTCGCAGCGAAGATAATGTTGCGCGGGATCGTTCCGGCCAGTATCACCAGCATCCCGATGAGCACCGCGCGCATGATTACCGGGACGACGGGGCCCCGCGTATTCGCTCCAGTTGAATCAGTCATGCCTAGCAATGCGATTCGTTCGTTTGCCGGAGCCCGGCAGCTGAACCAAGCGCGGCGAGCAAGGAAGGAATTGATAAAATTCTCTTCATACGATGTAACCGCAGTGAAAGCATTTCACGAGTGCTGATTAGGTTCCAGACGGCGAGGAGGAGCAAGCGCGAAAGCGGCTTCCATCAATCAGATAATTCCCTACCAGAAAAGGCTTGTCGGCCTGTCGTGCCGTTTCGTATCCAAAGGCGTGTCCCGACGCGCCATTCTCCTCTTCGCCGAGAAAACGCATGTCGATCTGGCCCGGCGTTCGTTCCCGATGGCCGCGCAGCCGCTCCTGAATCTTCCCGCGTTCGCCTCCGACTTTTCGCCCGAGATCGACATTCATCTTTTCACGTCCGCCGGAAACGCGGGCGTGGCCGGCCCGCGCATTCATCGCCAGTCCGGACGCGATTTTGCCGAGCGCTTCGAAAACGCGATCGAGACGATTGCCCGGCTCGGCTACGACGAAGTCGTTGCGGTGGGCCGCGATTGCCCGGGCCTTCGTGCACTCGACATCGAACACGCGTTTGCTGAACTGGCGTCGAAGAAGCTTGTCCTCGGGCCGGACCATCGCGGCGGTTGTTACTTGATCGCGTTTCGATCCGCCGATCGCGAACTGCTCCTCGACGTTCGCTGGAAACGAAATACCGATTGTGCTCAACTGCTCGAGCGCGCCGGGGCCCCGAACGTATTCCGCCTGCCGGTGAAACAAGATCTCGATTCCTGGAGCGATGTTCGAATCTTCGCTCGCAGCGGAGATCCACTCGCGCGGCTCGCCTCATTCTTCCTCGCCCTTTTCTCCATCGCGCCCCGCCAAATCGCGCCAATCGTTAGTTTCGCCGCGCAACACATGCGCGTGCGCCAGCAAATGCCGCCGCCGGCATTGGCAGCGTAACAACCGCGTTCCCGGAGAACGCAGTTGGACCCGGGAGCGTGATCCCGGCCTTCCCAGGGAACAAACCACGGCTTTCTAAGGCTCCAGTAATCAATCCAGTTTGCATGTTACCAATCACTAAACCTAACGACCACCGCATCGCTCTTCGCCTTGCTGGCTACTTAATATGTTTCGTGGTCCTCTCCTGCCACACGGCGGCTGCCGCAACGAAATCCGACTCGGAGCGCCTCGAGAAACTCGAACGCGCCGTCGAACTTCTCCAAAAGCGAAATACGGAACTGGAAGCAGAAGTAAAAAGCCTCAAGCACCAGAAGCCCGCGCCACGTGAACCTCTCACCACAGAAAAGCGATCCCGGTTCGTTCCCGATTCTAAATCGGCTGTTGTCGAAAAAACCGAAACGATCGAAGAGAAGAAACCTGTTTACGTCCTGCCGGGGGGTTCGGAGTTTAAACTGACGCTGGGCGGTTACATCCAGGCGAACTTTGAGACCGGCGATGTCTCCGCCTTCGAAGGACGCTTCGGTCTCACCGCTTTGAAAGACCGGTTCCGTCTCCGCCGCGCCCGCATCAATCTCACGGGCGATTTCGCTGAGCAATTCGACTTCAAGATCGAAGGCGACTTCGAGCAGAGCGACGGTCTTTCGCCCACGACGCGCACCGGTTTCTCCTCGACGGATATTTTTGTCAACTGGCACGCTATCCCTGAAGCAAATTTCAAAGTAGGCCAATGGAAGGCCCCGTTTGGTCTGGAGCAGATCACATCGGACGCAGTAATCTTCACCATCGAGCGCAGCCTCCCGACGGGCGCGCTCACGCCGGAGCGGCAGCTTGGCGTCATGCTTTGGGGCAAGCCCCTCACGAACGCCGTGCCGGACCAGAAAGATTTGGTGACTTATTATGCCGGCATCTTCAACGGCAATGGCCGCAATTTTAATGTGAACGACAACAACCAATTCATGTATGTCGGGCGGCTCGAACTTCTGCCTTTCAAAGGCAAGTGGATGGGCCAGGAAGCCAGTTTGAAAATCGCCGGCGATTATCTTTTCAGCCGCGACGCAACCGGCACCAATATTTCGCCGCCCCTAAATCTGAGGGTGAACGCCGACGGTTCACTCACTTCGTTTACTCTTACCGGCCCGGATGAACGACATGCCTATAGCTTCGATGCCTGGCTGAAGGTTGGCCCCTTCGATCTGATCGCGGAGTATCTCCACGAAAACGTCCGTCCCCGTGGCGGGATATTTTTCCCGGAGTTCGACGCCAGCGGCTATTACGTGCAGGGAAGTTATTTCGTTATCCCGAAAAAGCTCCAGGCCGTTGTGAAATGGGAATCGCTCGATCCCGGCCAAGTGGCTAACGACAACATCCACTCCATCACCGGCGGCCTGAATTACTACATCCACGGAGACGGGATAAAGGTCATGGCGGACTACGTGCATACCTGGTCCGACTTTCGTGCGGCCCACCCTCAATTCGAGGATAACCAGTTCGATGAAATTATCCTGCGTCTGCAAGTCATGTTCTAAACGTATTACCTCAATCAACCATGAGCACCATCAACGCTGAGTCCGAAGTCCGAAAACGCTACGCGGCTGGCGCGCAGGCCACTGAAGCGAAGCTTTGTTGCCCGGTCGATTACAACACCGAGTACCTCAAGGTCATTCCAAAGGAAGTCATCGAACGCGATTACGGTTGCGGCGATCCGAGCAGATATCTCCGGGAAGGCGAGACGGTCCTCGACCTCGGGAGCGGCACCGGAAAAATTTGTTTCATCGCGGCGCAGGTGGTGGGGGCACAAGGAAAAGTCATCGGCGTCGACATGACGGACGAGATGCTGGAGGTAGCTCGCCGGAACGCGCCGATCGTGGCGGAGCGCATTGGCTACGCAAATGTCGAATTCCGCAAAGGCCGGATCCAGGATTTGGCATTGAGCATTGACGTGCTCGACGCGGAACTGAAACGGCGCCCGATCAGTGATGCGTCATCGTTTCTCGCAGCGGATGAGCTGGCCCAGGAGCTGCGCGTCAAGCATCCGCTTATCGGGAACGACTCGATCGACGTGGTTGTTTCCAATTGTGTTCTTAATCTGGTCGAGGCGAATGCCAAGCGGCAACTCTTCGACGAAATTTTCCGCGTGCTGAAGATCGGCGGCCGCGCTGTGATCTCGGACATCGTCAGCGACGAAGAAGTGCCGGAGCACCTGCAGAATGATCCGGAGCTTTGGAGCGGCTGTATCTCCGGGGCGTTGAGCGAAGAAGGATTCCTGGCTGCGTTTACAGCCGCCGGCTTCTATGGCGTGCAGATTCTCAAGCGCGACGAGCAACCGTGGCAGACGGTCGAAGGCATCGAGTTTCGTTCGGTAACGGTCGAAGCACTCAAAGGGAAACAAGGACCGTGCGTCGAGCGGAACCAGGCTGTTATTTACAAAGGCCCATTCAAGGAAGTGCTCGATGACGACAACCATCGAATGGAGCGCGGCCGGCGTTACGCGGTGTGCGACAAGACCTACAATATCTACCGTAAGGCTCCCTACTCCGCTTCCTTCGAGTTTATCGAGCCCCTCACGCCGATCCCGCTCGAAGAAGCGAAGCCCTTCGATTGTTCGCGCACTTCGTTGCGGCATCCGAAGGAGACGAAGGGACAGGACTACAACGCCACGACCGATGCCTCGCAGTGCTGCGATGGCGGAAACTGCTGCTAAAGAACTAAACCTATGCTTCTCATCGCTCTTTTCCTTGCAACCTGTTTCCTCGCCTACTCGAATGGCTCGAACGACAACTTCAAGGGCGTCGCGTCGCTTTACGGCTGCCGCGCCGCGAGTTACCGAACCGCGATAACCTGGGCGACAATCACGACATTCGCCGGCTCGATCGCCTCGATCTTTCTGGCCCAGGCGCTGCTCAAGAAGTTCTCCGGCAAAGGTCTCGTTCCGGACACCCTGGTTGGTTCTGAGCAATTCCTTCTGGCGGTAGCGCTCGGCGCAGCGATCACCGTCATTTTCGCCACCCTGCTCGGCTTTCCGATCTCAACCACTCACGGGATTACCGGCGCAATCGTCGGATGTGGGTTGGTCGCAGTCCGCAGCGGCGTTAATTTCGCCGCGCTCGGCAAAGGATTTGTGCTTCCGCTTCTTCTCAGCCCGATCCTGGCGATCGTCCTCGGTGCCTTGCTCTATTTCATCTTTCGAAGTCTGCGGCTCATGTCAGGAGTGCGAAAGGAATGGTGCATTTGTGTGGGCTCGGAAGAACGGGTCGTGGCCCTCCCCCAACCCACTTCGATCCTCGCCATGAAAAGTGTGGCGCCGCCTATTACTCTTTCGATCGACGAACAGGAGAACTGCCGGGAACGCTATGCCGGTTCGATGCTCGGATTCAGCGCGCAGCAGGTGATGGACGGCGCGCACTTCCTTAGCGCCGGCGTGGTAAGCTTCGCCCGCGGATTGAACGACACGCCCAAGATCGTCGCGCTGCTGCTTCTGTTGAAATGGATGGATATCCGCTGGGGCTTCTTCGCCATCGCGCTTACCATGGCGCTTGGTGGATTGCTGAACGCGCGGAGAGTTGCGGAAACCATGAGCCACAGAATCACCGCCATGAATCACGGCCAGGGCTTCTCCGCAAACCTGACCACCGGCATTCTGGTTATTGTCGCCAGCTTGTTCGGCCTGCCCGTGTCTACCACCCACGTTTCGGTCGGCGCGCTTTTTGGGATGGGTGTAATTACCCGGCAGGCTAACCCGCGGGTCATGCTGAATATCGTCTTGTCGTGGCTCATCACTTTGCCCTGCGCCGCTATCATTGCCGGCGTCATCTACGCCATTCTTCGGCAGGTATGAACCTGACCGCCGACAACAGCTTTTCGAGAAAGCTGGCCGATCACTCCCTGTTTCTTCGCCATGGGAAGACCGAAGTGCTCCAGATCAATGTCGGGAAGCTTTGCAACCTGACCTGCATCCATTGCCATGTGAACGCCGGCCCGAAGCGCAAAGAGATCATGAC
>JALYIN010000040.1 GCA_030775765.1 Verrucomicrobiota bacterium | reverse complement strand
GGCCAGGGCCGGATAGGAAGCGAGGCCGGGAATATTGAGCCGGAAGAGGAAGTCCTGCGCGCGCTGCAACGCGATGCGCCAGACCGGTGCCTTTAAGAGCTCGTCCCGCTGCCGGCAATGGAATTCGTGCAGGAAATTCTCGAAGTAACCCGGGGGCGGCTGCTCATATTTTTTGAGCCGCAAAAGTTTGCCGATTTGTTCTTCGTTCAATGGGTCCATGCTGCGGGTGTTCTAGGAAACCGGATTCTTCCGAAATTCGTCCAGGTAATTTTGCAATTGGCGGTTCGCGTAAAAGAGCCGGGAACGTACCGTGCCTTCGGAAACTTTCAAGATCTTACTGATCTCGGCATGGGGCATCCCCTGAATATGAAACATGGTGACCACGGCTCTGTGTTCTTCAGACAATTTCATCATGGCCGCGTTCAATCTTCCCTGGAGCTCGGACAAATCAGCCTCACGCACCGGACTGCTCGTGGCAGTGAGCTCGAGGAACTCCTTGTCGTTCTGCACGCTCGCGTCCATGTCGTCCAGGCTCAGGTGAAACCGGCGGCCGCGTTTCTTGAGGAAATTGAGGGTCATGTTGACCGCAATCGAGTGGATCCAGGTGTAAAACGACGATTTGCCCCGGAATCCGCCGATCGACTTGTAGGCCTTCGAAAAAACGTCCTGGAGAAGGTCGTTCGTGTCCTCATGGTTCGAGGTCATGTTGTAGACGAGGCCGTAAAGACGGGGCGTGTATTTGACCACAAGCTGATCGAACGCCGCTGCCTCGCCAGCCTGAGTACGGGCGACGAGCTGCTGGTCTTCGTCCGATTTGGGCTGTTCCATCGTGTCCCGCTTAGGCTTAACACGCCGTCGAGTAGCCGACGACAGAAAATCGGCGAAGCGATCACGGGGCGACGGCAGGGCGATGGCTGGATTCATTTTCTTCGGAGGCGCCACGCGGGTTAACGGCGATCGCGGATCGTCATCAGGTAGAGCAGATTGCCCAGAGTGGCGACGAACGCGGCGACGTAGGTGAGCGCGGCCGCGTTGAGGACGCGGTTCACGCCCACGACTTCGTTCCCCGGCTGGACGATCCCCATCTGTTGCAAAATGATCTTCGCGCGCCGGGAGGCATCGAACTCCACCGGCAGCGTGATCATCTGAAAGGCGAGCAGAATCATGTAGCAGTAAATGCCCAGCGTGATCAGCCCCGTCATGTGGAAGATGATCCCCCCGAAAATCACGAATGGAAGCATGTTCGACGCAATCTGGGTCACGGGCACGATCGCCATGCGCCACTTGAGCGGCGCATAGGCAGCGGCGTGCTGGATGGCGTGGCCCGTCTCGTGCGCCGCAATGCCGAGGGCGGCCACGGACGGCGTGTTGAAGACGTTGTCGGAAAGACAGAGGCGTTTGCTGCTGGGATCGTAGTGATCGCCCAGGAAATCATTCGTTTGCACCACCTGAACGTCGGAAATCTTGGCAGCCGCCAGAATCTCCCGGGCCGCTTCGGCGCCGGTAATATTCGAGCTGGCGCGCACCGCGCCCCATTTCTTGAAGGCGCTATGCACCCGAAATTGCGCGATCAGCCCGATAACCAGCGGGATGCCGACCAGCAGCAGCCAGTTCGACCCGAACCCGTAACCGTAAATGTAAGAAAGCATGTTGTTCCTATGTGACGAAGTCGAGGAGCCTCCCGTCATACGAGAGTTGCCTCGACTTCGCTCGGCACATTATTCTTTGAACGTTAGATGCCACTGAGCGTCATTCGTTCATTCGCGCCGCGCGTCAAATCTCCAGGCGCTTCTCAAACCTCGAAAGCATTCGCGTCCCGGACTTTGTCACCACCACTACGTCCTCGATTCGGACGCCGCCGACACCGGGGTAATAGAGGCCGGGTTCCACCGTCAGCACCTGCCCCGGTTTGAAGATCGTTTTTTGAAATCGCGGGAACTCGTGAATCTCCAACCCGAGACCATGGCCCGTCCCGTGGAAAAACCCGACCTGGCGGCCATCCCGGACTTCCGTTGGAAAACCACGATCGGTGAAAAACTGCTTTACCTCGTTGTGCAACTTCAGTCCGTCCACGCCGGGCTTCATTTTCTTCAACGCCAACGCCTGGCCTTCGCGCACCGTTTCCCAAAGTTGGCGTTGCTTTTCGCTTGCGCGTCCGCGCACCACTGTCCGCGTCATGTCTCCGAAATATCCGCTCTTCGCGTCGCGAGGAAAGATATCGAGAATGATTAGCGAATCAGTTTTCAACGGCCCGAACCCACGCTCGTGCGGATCGCACGCCTGATCGGCCCCGGCCACGATCGTGTTCGCTGAAAGCCCGCCCGCGCGCAAAATCGCTGAATCGATTTCCGCCCGCAGCACTTCGGAGGTCAGCGTCTTGCCGGACCACGACAGCTTCCTGGCCGCTCCGGGCTTCGACGCTGACAGCACTTCGATTGCGCGCGCCATCCCCGCCTCCGTGATCTGGAGGGCGCGTCGCATCAGTTTCAGTTCGTTCTCCGTTTTCGCCTCGCGCTCCGGCCAGAAAAGCCCGTTCGTCGTTCGCAGCCGGATCTTCGAGGCCGCGAGTTCCTGGGCGAATCCGAGCGGGAAAGTCGCCGGCACCAGCGCCGAACGCACCCCGCGCTTCCGCAAGAAATGCGACAATACTTTTTCGTAAGCCGGCGCTTTTTTCTGCGTGCCCTGCACCTCGCGCTCGAGCGCGCTGTAGAAAACGAACTCGTCCGCGTCCGCCTGTTTACGCGCGCGATCGATCTCCAGATCGCTCAAAACCAGCGTCCGCTTCCCGCGTTCCTCAAGGAAAATAAATGCGTCCGGCGCAAAGAACCGCGTCGCGTACAGCATGTCGGGATCGTGCTCGCTCGCCGCGACGATGAGGCGAGTGTCGGTGCCAGTTTTCTTGCGCTTACTCATTCCACACTGTTGCGCGCCGCCGCCCTATTGTCATCCCGAGTCCTCGCGAGTTTCCGCGCTGAAAAATTATCTTCCAACCCGTCGCGGAACGCGGCGTCATGCGGAGAGCAATGATGCGGGAGGGCGACGAGAAATCTGACGGCGGCGGCGACACGAAGTCGGCGTCGCCGACCTTTTTGCAACGCCTGCGCCTGACCTGGTCGACGGCCGATACCGAGACCGCGATTCTCGTTCTCCTTCTTAAAGGTCTCGTGCTCGGCCTGGCCGTGCTCAGTATCGGGACGCTCTTCGACCAGAAAGAAACCTGGCAGACCCTCTGGACTCGCTGGGATGCGAGTCATTACCTGAACCTGGCCAAGGATGGCTACACTGCCAAAGGCGAGGGTCGGTTTTCCATTGTCTTCTATCCGCTCTACCCGTGGCTGGTCCGCGCGGCGTTCGTTTTTTGCCGGAATTACTTTGCGGCCGCTTTGCTCGTCTCCGGCGTGGCGTCCATTTTCGCCGCGGTTCTTTTCCGCCGTTTGGTCGAGTTGGACGAACCGGGGAAAGTCGCGCGGCTGGCGGTCTGGTTCCTGTTCATATTCCCGACCGCCTACTTTTTGCACATCGGCTACACGGAGAGTCTTTTCCTCGCCCTCGTGCTCGGGTCCCTGCTGGCCGCGCGGACGCAATTCTGGGCGGTGGCTGGAGTGCTGGCGGGGTTCGCCAGTCTGACCCGCGTGAACGGGCTCCTGCTGGGACCTACGCTGCTCGTGGAAGCGTGGCTGCAATATCGCACCACGCGCCGGTTTGACTGGCGCTGGCTTTGGATCGGAGCCGCCGGTCTCGGCTTTCTCGCATATCTCTGGATCAACTATCACGTCACCGGCGAGCCGTTCACTTTCACCAAGGTGATGGAGCAACATTGGTACAAGAAACTCACCTTCCCGTGGGTCGGTATCCGCGATGTCTGGCGGCGCATTCCTGACTTCAATCTCACGGAAGGGCTCTACGAATTCATCTTCATCATCTTCTCGTTCCTCTGCGCGGTCTGGTGCTGGATCAAACTCCGGCCTTCCTACGCCATCTGGATGACGTTGAACTGGCTGTTGATCACGAGCACCACGTACGTGGTCAGCGTGCCCCGCTACTGCCTCACGCTTTTCCCCATCTTCATCATTCTCGCGCGCCTGGCCGCGGCGCGTCCGCTCGCCGGCCGCATCCTCACCGCCATTTCTCTTCTGCTGCTGGCCCTGTTTGCGGCAAAATTTGCTCACGGCACCTGGGCCTTCTAGGCGCGCGATTTTCCGATGCTCATCTCCGTCATCATCCCCTGCTACAACGAAGCAGCCGCGCTTCCGATTATGGTGGTGCCAACCTGCTCCTTGTTATCCGCGGCGATGCACGGATCGTTAGAGCGAACCAAAAGCGCGCGCTCCTGCGAAGAGTTCAAAGTAACATGACACCGACATCTCTGATCATCGTGACCGATCGCGGCACGCTCAAAGCCTACAAAGTTAACGAAACCCCCACCCGCGGCCCGAGCCTTAGATTAGTCCAGGCCTTCGACACCACCGACGCGCACGGCCGTTATCAGGACAAGCTCACCGACCAGGCGGGCGCTTTCCCGAGCGGCGCCGCCCCCGGCCAGATGAATTCCACCTCGGAGCGCACCGGGATCGACAACGAAAACGACCGGCGCATCGTGAAGCAACTGGCCGACAGCATAACCGAGGTCGTAGAGCGCGAAGGCAAAGACGGCTGGTCGTTCGCGGCGCCCGCGTCGATTCATTCCGCGGTCTTCGACCAATTGCCGGCTGGGGTGCGCGACCGGATCGTAGAGCATGTGAAATCGGACCTGGTCAAGATCGAGCCCGCGAAATTGCCCAGTCATTTTCGGTCGTTACAACCGATATAAAATTGCCCAAGCTGAACTGTGGCCCGTGGGAATCGGCCAGACCTTCGCCTCACTTTATGCAACTACCCGTCAACATCACTTACCGGGGCGTCGATAAATCCGACGCCATCGACCAGGTCGTTCTCGAAAAAGCGGCGCGCCTGGAAAAATTCTGCGACCACATCCACCGCTGCGATGTCGCCATCGAGCAACCGAACCACGCGCATCAAAAGGGAAATCCCTACCGGGTCCGAATCGATGTCACCGTCCCGCCCGGCCACGAATTAGTTGCCGATGAAAGAGGAATGGACAACGGCTCCCACGCGCCGCTTGCCAAAGTGATCCACGACGCCTTCAAAACCATGGAGCGCGAGTTGCGCCGGGTCGTCGAGAAGCAGCGCCACGAGGTAAAAACGCACGCTAATTCCCGTTCGCCGAAGTAATCGTTGGAGCCGGCACGCCCTTGTGCCGGTGAGTGGCAGCCTCGCGTTCCTCAACGGCCTGGGCAGGCGGTCTCCAGAGCCATCAGCGCGTTCGCAGGCGGAGCGCCGGCTCTACAATTTCCGCTGCGCGATCCGCGCCTTCACGATCTTCCGAACGAGTGATCCCGGCAACGGTTCCTCCGGCGGAAACCGGAGAGTCCCCTGTCCGCTCGTCTCGTAATCCCTCATCTCCTTCTTGAACGCTTGCAGCGTCGAACCCGGGTAGAACGCGCAATGCTTTGCGGCCGCGCCGTAACTCACCAGCAGCTCCCCGTTCAACCGAAAACCGGGAATCCCGTAGCTGATGCACTCTTCCGCCTTCGGCGCCGCGGCTTTGATGTCCTTTCGCAGTTTCTCGAGTGAGCGGCGCTTGTCATCGCTCAATGCCGCCAGATATTCGTCGGGCGTTGTTATCTCGCGCCTCTTCGTTTTCATTCCATCCGGCCCGCGACCGCGGCTTCCTCTTCGGTCTTGCCCCAGGGCCACTTGAAGCTGCCGCGGATCGCATCCGCGCTTCGCCTGGCCATGCTTCCGCCAATCGTCGCGAAAATTTTCGTCACGTTCTCAGTTACGATCCGGCCCAAATGAGAAACCGCCGCGGCCGTCGCCCCGAGCCGGATTTCCTGGCGGGACGTAGGCGAGATCGCTTCGCAATAACGTCGCGCCACTTCCCCGACGCGCAGGGTGAGAAAGGCGTTGGCTGAGCCGTTGGAAACGCAGCGCACAACGAAATGAGAAATCCCGGCCGCGCCCGGGATGGCCGAGAAAACCGCCGGCGCCATCGACGCCGTGACCGGCGCGAAAACGTCCGAGAGATCGATGGCTTCGAGATTACTCGCGACCAGCGCCGTGCCGGCGACATTGCCGTAAAGATAAATCAGGTCGCGCGCGGAAGGTCGCTGCACATAGAGCCGCGCGATCTGCC
>JALYIN010000039.1 GCA_030775765.1 Verrucomicrobiota bacterium | reverse complement strand
CCCTCATCCTCGTTCGCCACGCGGGTTTCCGGTGCCGACACCTCTTCCGGATCGCGTTTCGGCTTCGTGGCCCGTTCTTTCCTGGCTTTCGTGGTCGTCACGACTTTCTTTTCGGTCGAGGCCGGCGCTGCTTCTTCAGGTCCTTCCCCTGGCGGCGCGGGCTCGGCGCGCCTCACTTCGGGCGAAATCGGCCGCGCGGTTGGAAGCGCAGCAGCAGCGACCTCGGTTTTGCGGCTTGGTTCCGGTTCGCGAACTTCCGGTCGGACCGGTTCCTCCGTTGGCGGCGCGGTGGTCGTTTGCTGGACAACTTTCGGTTCATTGGGGGCGACCTTCGGCTGCTCCTCCTGCTGAACATTGGTAGGCGGGGGGGCCGGCTCGTTGGAGACGACCTTTGGTTGCTCCGCGGGCCGAACGTCCCTGGGGGGCGCGGTGGGTTCAAGTTGAACGGGAGCGACGCTTGGCTCGTTCTTGGCGACGGCCACTGGCGTTGATTCAACCCGCGCGGGGGCCGGTGCCTGTGTTTCCTGCGCGGTGTTTGTCTGCGCACTCGGTTCCGTTGGCGCGGGCACCGACGCCAGGACCGGCGGCCCCGACGGAGTCGCATCCGAAACGCCGATGGGAACGCCGATCGGCTCCTCGGCCTCGCGGATGCGCTGATGCCGCAAATAATTCGACATCAGGACGGCTGTCAGGGTCACGAGCGCGATTACCATGGCGGCGAGCGCGACCAACTTCTTTGGGAAACGCTGGCGGCTCGGCAGAGCGGCCACATTCGATCCCGACAGGAAGGGAACGCCGAACCGGCGAGCCATCGTCTCCCTCCGGTCGACCTGGGCGACGCAATCTTGCATCTGGCGATAAAGGGCGAGCGGATCTTGCGGACGGCTGCCCGGATCGGCCGCCAGCATTTGCGCAAGCAGACGGCGAACTTTTTTCGGCATCCCGTTCAATTTGTCGACGGCGAGCCCGATCGTGGTCGGCTGCATGGCGAGCGGACCTTTCGGCGCCATCAAGGGCGGCGCGCCCGTGAGCAGGAACCACATTGTCGCGCCGAGGGAATAAATCTCCGACCGGAAATCGACATTGCCATGCTGCAATTGCTCGGGGCTCGCGTAATGCGTCGATTTATCGAACGCTGCGACCGAGGTGTCGGCGCTGGCAAAACTGGGAGCGACGCCGACGAAATGAAGCACCTTGACCAGGGGCCAATCGCCCTCCGGCGTCTGGCCCGGCACCAGGATCAGGTTTCCCGGATTGATGGCGTGATGCGAAATTTTGTGGAACGAGGCCGCGCCCATGGCGCCGATGACTTGCAGGGCGATCCGCAGGACGGCGCCGGTGGGCATAGCCCCGTGGACGTTCACCCATTCCTCGGCGCTGGTGCCGTCGAAATACTCGGTGACGTAAATGAGCTGGTCGTCCTCAATCCCGAAGTCGAAGAGCGTGGGGATATTGATGTGATTGATCTTTTTCGCGGTAATCGCTTCCGCCTCGAGTTGCTCGCGGACGGCGTGCTTGAACGCGTGTGCGGGGATCACTTCCACGCTCACGTCCTGCCCGGAATCGATTGCCAGGCCGCGGTAAACCCGCGGGACGATGGCTGGGTCTATAGTGAATGTCGAGCTGACCGTGCTGGAGGGCTCCGCCGCAGTGAGTGCGATTTCATCCGCGGCGACGCGGTATTTGGTGAGGAAGATTTTGTATTCCATATCAGAGGTCCCGCTTATTCGTGTCCCTATACGAGATTCGAAGCGCGCGGCGGTGGCGAGTGTCGCCAACCGTAAAATTTAGACCTCTTTCGCCGCGAAAAATTCACGGCAATTTAGCCAGGCGCGTCCAGTTCGTTAATTCCTCAACCGACCTACGAGCCAGAGGATTGCCAAAATGATCGCGGCCACCCACAGGAGATGGAGTGCGACCGAGGTGACAGCGAGGGTGACGCGTGCCACCACCCAAATGATGACCAGAACCACCGCCAGCAGAATCAATCCATGCTTCATATCCCCTTAATCGGGCCGGTTCACCCAATCACGTGTCGCGAACTGAGGGGAACGCGGCCCACTGATCGCTTGTCAGGTGGCGCCGTTGCTCGCACATTTGTTTCATGCTGGCCGCCGTTACCTTCAGCTCGATCGTCCTTTGGGCGATCTGCCTCTTATTGGCCGTGGGCGTGGCCTGGACGCGTTACGACAAGAAAAAGACGCGCGATAAATTCCTGCGCGAGCTGGTCGCGATGGATCCGGTGCGTCGGGACAAGGTGCTCAGCCGGTTGCGTCCGGAGATCGCGATGGAGCTGCGCCAGCAATTGATGGAGCGCTATCGGATCAGCTCCATCCAGAGCGCGCGCAGCTGAGTCGTCACGCAGAGCTTGCGTCAGGCCGCAGGTTCCGTTCATAATCGGCCCGTCTGGGAGGCACTTATGACCACAACAAAATATTTCTCGCCGGCGTTCTTGGCGCGGTAGCCATGTTTATCTGGACTTCCATTGCCCACATGGCGCTGCCGCTGGGCGAAGCCGGCGTAACCGAACTCCCAAAGGATGAAGCCGTTCGTTCGGCTCTGCGGAGCAGCGCCGGAGATAAGAGCGGGTTCTATATCTACCCGGGAATGGGTTTGGGCCCTGATGCCACCCACCAGCAACGCAACGCCGTAATGGATAAATATGTCGAGAAGCTGGAAAAGAATCCGTCGGGCTTAATCATCTATCATCCAGCCGGCTCGCGCCCGATGAACATGGCGAAGTTCCTGACGATCGAATTCGCGACCGAGCTCCTCGAAGCGTTGCTTGCCGTCTATCTCCTAGCGAAAACCCGGATCTTCACGTTCGGCGGCCGGGTCGGATTTGTCACCACGGCCGGAATCCTCGCCGCGATCGCGACCAACATTTCGTACTGGAACTGGTGGGGTTTTCCAACGGTTTACACCGCGTCCTACATGTTCATCCAGATCGTAGGATTTTTCTTGGTTAGTCTCGTGGCCGCGATTATGTTCCGCCGTGTAACGGCGTAGCGCTGCCCCGCGACTCCGCACCAACTAAACTAATCACAGTTGTCAGGCTGACGGCCTCACGTCAGCCCTGATTGCCACATCTAATCCTGTTTATGCGTCTGACTTCTCGTCTCTATTTCCTAATCGCGTTCGTGCTCCTGCTCGTGATCGACCGCTCGGCTTCCGCCCAAGCGCTCCCAAACACGACCAGGCTCCTGCGTTTTCCCACCACCAACGGCCAGCAAATCGTGTTTTGTCACGCGGGCCAGCTTTACACCGTCGCCAAGGAAGGCGGCATCGCGCGCCGTCTCACCAGCGGGCCGGGGTACACCTCGTTCCCGCATTTTTCCGCGGACGGGAAACAGCTCGCATTCACGTCGCAGTACGACGGCAACACCGAGGTTTACGTGATGCCGGGTGACGGCGGCGTGCCGAAGCGGATCACGACGACAACGACGGTTGGCCGCGACGATATCTCGGACCGGATGGGGCCGAACAACATCGTGATGACCTGGGAAAACACCAAGCCGCTCGTCGTGTTCCGCTCGCGGATGCGCACTTTCAATTCCTTCATCGGCGAGCTTTACACCGCGGGTCTCGATGGCGACCTGCCCCAGCAATTGCCGGTGCCGCGCGGCGGGTTCGCGTCCTTTTCGCCGGACGACTCGAAGATGGCTTACAACCGCGTCTTCCGGGAGTTTCGCACTTGGAAGCATTATCGCGGCGGCATGGCCGACGACGTCTGGATTTTCGATTTCAAGACCGGCCAGGTCCAGAACCTGACGAACGATCCGGCGCAGGACATTTGCCCGATGTGGGGGCCAGATAACCGCATCTATTTCATCTCCGATCGCGACGGCCGGATGAATTTGTTCTCGACCGATCTGACCGGCAAAGACACCAAACAGCTCACCACCTTCAAAGATTACGACATCAAGTTTCCGTCCATTGGGAAGGACGCGATCGTGTTCGAACAGGCAGGGTACGTCTGGCGCTACGACCTGGCCAGCGGGCAATCGGCGGTGGTGCCGATCGAGCTCAAGGAAGATTTTGCATCGGGTCGCTCGGCGTTGGTTGATGCGTCGAAGCATATCGAATCGGTCAGCTCAGCTCCCGATGGCCAGCGCGTGATCGCGGTCGCGCGCGGCGATTTGTATTCCATCCCGGGAAAAGACGGGACGCCACGTAACCTGACGCGGACCTCGAACGCGCACGAGCGTGATGCGGTCTGGTCGCCGGATGGAAAATGGATTGCCTACAACTCCGACGCGACCGGCGAGAACGAGCTGTATGTCCGTTCGCAGGACGGCAAAGGCGAGCCGACCCAACTCACGAACAGCGCCGACACTTATTTCTATGCGGCCATCTGGTCGCCCGACAGCAAGAAGCTGATGTGGAGCGATCGCAAGCAGCGGCTCCGTTTCATCGATGTGGCGAGCAAGGCCGTGACGCAGGTCGCCGAGAGCAAAGAGGCAGAGATCCGGGGTTATGATTGGTCGCCGGACAGCCAATGGATCGCTTACGCGCTTCAGGAAGAGAATGGCGGCGACAAGGTCTATCTCTTTGCGATGGGAGACAAGAAATCAACGCCGGTGACCGATGACTGGTATTCGGCGGACAACCCAACCTTCAGCGATGACGGCAAGTATTTGATGCTTACATCGAGCCGCGACTTTAAGCCGATCTTCGACCAGACCGATTTTAACAACGTGTATCGCGACCTGGAGCGCGTGTATCTCGTCACGCTCTCGAAGGATACTGAGAACCCGCTCGGACCGCGCAGCGATGAAGTGGGTAAGAAGAAGGACAAGGACAAAGAGAAGGCGGACGACAAAGGTAAAGACGCCGACAAAGACAAGGCCAAGGCTGACAAGAAACCTGGCGAGGATGCGAAGAAGGACGATAAGGACAAGGAATCAGGGGCAAAGAAGCCGGTTGCCGTTAAGGTAGACCTGGACGGAATTCACGATCGCCTGGTCGCGCTCGACATCCCTTCGGCGAACTACACAAGCCTCCGGCTCGTTAACGACCGAATATTCTACATGCGCCGCACCGTCGCCGACGATCAAGCCGAGGATGATGACAGTGGGCCGGATAGCCGACGCTGGCACCTTTGCTCCTACAGCCTCGAAGACCGCAAAGAAACGGTCCTGGGCGATGTAAGCAGTTACGAAATTACGGCCGACGGGAAGAAGATGCTGGTGAAGATCGGCAAGGAATACGCGATGATCGACCTGCCGAAAGACAAGCTGGAGATCAAGGACGAGAAGGCCGGGAAAGACTATCGGTTAAAACTCGCCGGGCTCGACATGAACCTCGATCGCCATGCGGAGTGGACCCAGATCTACAACGAATGCTGGCGCCACATGCGCGACTTCTTCTACGCGCCGAACATGAACGGCGTCGATTGGAAGGCGATGCGCGACAAGTATGCCGCACTGGTTCCGTTCGTGAATCACCGCAACGATCTCACCTACCTTATCGGCGAATTAATCGGCGAGTTGAATAACGGCCATGCTAATGTCGCCGGCGGCGAGCGGCCGGAAACGCCGCGGATCAAGCTCGGCCTTCTCGGCGCGGAGCTATCGCGCGACCCGGCGACGAAGGCTTACAAGATCGAAAGAATCTTGCCGGGCGAAAACTGGAACAAGCACGCGCGTTCGCCGCTGACCGCCCTGGGAGTAAACGTGAAGCCGGGCGATTACATTCTGGCCGTGAACGGCATTTCGGTTTCGTCGCTGGCGAACATCTACGACGCGCTCATCGGCACGGCGGACAAGCAGGTGATCCTCCGGGTTAACTCGAAACCCGCCGATGACGGCGCGCGTGACATCACGGTCATGCCGGTAGCGGACGAATCGCCGCTCTATTATCGCGCGTGGGTGAAGAAGAATGTCGATGAAGTCACCAAAAGGACGAACGGCGAGGTGGGTTACATCCACATTCCGGATATGGGCCAGCCGGGCTTGAATGAGTTCAGCAAGCAATACTTTCCGCAGATCCGCAAGAAAGGTCTCATCGTAGACGTGCGCGGCAACGGCGGTGGCTTCGTATCACCACTGGTGATCGATCGTCTCCGCCGAACGTTGGTAATGATCGAAATCGCGCGCAACGGCACGCCGCAGACGAATCCGCCGCAGACGTTCCTGGGACCGATGGTCGCGTTGTGCAACGAGTTCTCGGCGTCCGATGGCGACATCTTCCCCTATCGATTCAAGGTCAACGGACTGGGCAAGCTGATCGGGAAACGGACCTGGGGCGGGGTGGTCGGTATTCGGAACCCCCTGCCGTTGACAGACGGTGGCCAGCTCTTTCGGCCGGAGTTCGCGCCTTATTCGAAGGATGGCAAGGAATGGGTCATTGAAGGACACGGTGTCGATCCGGACATTGTAGTAGACAACGATCCCACGAAGGAATTCCGCGGCGAAGACGAGCAGCTCAACCGCGCCATTGAAGAGATCCAGAAGGATATGAAGACCAAGGGCTACGTCTTGCCGCCAGTGCCGCCATATCCCAACCGGAATCCAACGCCGCCAGCGAAGTAATCCGAGTTCTTTACACGCGGCGTGTAATCCTTCGGGGGGGCCCGACGTGTCGCGCTCTCGACTACAATTCCTTCGTCATCGCGATCGCGCCGTCGATGTCTTCCCAGCCGTTCTGCAACCAAAACTGGTGGCCGGCCGGGTTATCGCCGGCTACGAGAATGATGGCGCGCTTCAGGCCGATCTTTCGCAATCCGTCCAGGCAATCGTCCACGAGCTGTTTGCCTACTCCGTGTCCGCGATACTCTCTCGCCACCGCGAGGTGATAGATCCAGCCACGCCGCCCGTCGTGCCCGCAAAGCGCCGCACCCACGATTGCCCCATCGACCTCCGCGACGCGGCTTAGCCCGGGATTTCTTTTCAGGTATTCGCAGATCTCCTCGTGCGAATCACCCTCGCAGATTTCCACGCCGTCGATCTTTTCCCAGAGCGCGACTGCCTTTTCGCAATCATCGGTTACAAACTCGCGAGTCGTGACCATCGATCTTCAGACCGCCGGCTTCGGCTCGCCCGCCAGCCCGAGCCGTTCCGCGTCGCCCTGTAACGCTGTGATCACCCCGGCGATCACGTCCTCCAGCGGCATCCCCAATTCCGCCGCGCCGCGCGTGATGTCGTCGCGGTTCACGGCCCGGGCGAAGGCCTTGTCTTTCATTTTCTTTTTCACGGACGCTACATCGACTTCGTGAATGCTCTTTGACGGCCGGACCCGCGCGACGGCCATGACAAATCCGCTCAACTCATCGACGGCATAGAGCGTTCGCTCGATCGGCGTTTCCCTCGTGACTCCCGCATAATCGGCGTGCGACAGGATCGCGCGGCCCACCTCTTCGCTCCAACCATGCTCACGCAGCCACGCGACTCCTACGAACGGATGGCCTTCCGTTGGGCTTTGCGCCTGGTTCGGATGCCGTTCGTAATCCATGTCGTGCAAAAGCCCGACCGCTTCCCAAAGGTCGGCGTCGGCGCCGCTCTGTTTCGCGAAGTGCTTCATGGAATCCGCGACGGCGTAGCAATGACGCCGCAGACTTTCCGAGTGGACCCATTCGAGCAGAATCCCGAGCGCTTGTTCGGCCAGCATTTTCCCTCCTAGATACCCCAAGTTGAAACGAACGGTTTGAAGTTTGGCAACAAATCAGTCGCAGCGTGGATGAACATCAACTCCGAAATTGCTCCACAGGACGAAGAACTTCACAGGCGGCGAAGCCAGCCAGCTGGTGGGGAGCCGAAGCTGGGGTTGCGCCGGAGAATCGCCAGGCTAATAGCGAAAGCGGCGAGGGCGGGCAACACTAAGACGTTCCCGAAAATATTACGCAGCACGACCACGCTCGCCACGAACGCCGGCACGTTCTTGAACGCGGCGGGAAGCGTGTCGATATCGTCCGGGATTCGGTCCGCGGCGATCACCACCAGCGTAACCGCGAAAGCGAACGCCGCGTCGATGAACGTCTCCAGCCGCGTCATCTCGAGGCCGCGCAAGCGAAAGCCGTCCAGCCGCGGCAGCGCGTCGAGATTTTCGGGAAGGCCCGACGCGATCTCTTCGTCTCTTTTACTCGTGCTCAATTCTGGCGGCGAGTCTGTCGAAAATTTCCGGCGACCGGAAGCTGTTTTGCTACTTTGTGAATGGCCGATCCGGAGCGTCTTTGCGTTACAACTCCGGCGCCGCGACGCTCGCGGCTTGCTCAAGCGGATGAGCGAAAATGAGCTTGCCGGTTTCATTCAGCGTGAGCTCGCGCGAGCGTCGTTTATCCATCTCGAACAACCGCGTCTGCTGCGAGGCGAAGCTTCGGTTCAACACATTCATGTTCGCTTCGTCGTTCAGCCGGATCGAACGGAGATCCAGGTTCCCGGACCCGACCGAGACAAACGCGCCGTCCACCACCATCAACTTCACGTGCACCATCGCGGGTTGATATTCGTAGATTTTGATGCCGGCCTGCAACAGCTCCGGCCAATGCTTCCGTGAGGCGGCCCGCACTACCTTTTGATCGATATGATCGCCCGGGACGACAATCTCCACTTTGGCGCCCCGCTTTGCTGCGTCGACGAGTTCCTTCCGCATCAAGTCATCGGGGAGAAAATAGGCGTTCTCGATCAGCAGGGTGCGCTGGGCGGAGGCGATCGCGAGCAGATACATCAGGTGAATGTCCATGTCGCCCTGACGTGGCGAGCTTTTGAAAGCCTGTGCGGTGTAAGGGCCGGTGGCCGCGAGCGGCGGGAAATATTCCGGCCCATGCAAAACTTCGCCGCGAGTCTTCAGCCAATTATCCATAAAGACTGCCTGGAGCTGCGCCACGACGGGGCCAGTGACCTTGTAATGATTGTCGCGCCAATGCTCCGGCGATTCGCCGTCGCCCAGCCATTCGTCCGCGATGCCCACTCCACCGACGAAGCCGACTTTGCCATCGATGACGAGCAGCTTGCGATGGCTTCGGTTGTTGAAACGCCGCGGGTCGAGCCAGACGATCGAATGATACTTCACGATGTGGGCGCCCGCGGCGTGGAGCCGCGCCAGGTTTTCGCTTCCCATCTTGCCCGTTCCCTGGGCGTCGAGGATCACGTTCACGGCGACGCCGGCCTGGGCGCGTTCCGCGAGCGCCTCCGTCATCTGTTTCGCGATTTCGCCATCCCAGAAAATGTAGGTCTCGAAATCGATCGAACGGCGCGCCGCGCGAATGGCGCCGAGCATTGCCGGGAAAATCTCGCGTCCGTTCACCAGCGTGGTGATGCTGTTGCCGGAAACAAAATTTCCCCCAAGCAGCGATCCCGTCGCCTGACGAAACTCCAGAGAGTCTGCTGAATAAAGGTGCGGGACTTCTCTGGTGACCTTCTTACCCTCCTGGGGGGTTCAGGCGCCGAAGAATACCAACGACATGAGGGCCAACCGCCCCGGCCATCTCAGATTAGTGTTTCTCATCAAACGCGCGCAGCTTCCCCTGAAAGTAAGTGGCGGCGTCCGTCGTCGTGCCGTCGCCCGCGCGGATTTTGTATTTCTGATGAGTGAACGAGGATTCCGACGCGCAATATCTCACGAAGTCCTCCGCCGTCTTTACCCGCTCGCCGGCGTAATCGAGTTTCCTGCGCAGATGTTTAGCGCCGGTCACGCCATCGTATTCGGTCCCGTTCCGGACGAATTTCACGTTGGTCGCCGTTTCGACGCCGCGAATGAGAAAATCGATGCGCGCCTGCTCCCGGGCATCGCGCGCGGAGAGAGAACTGGGTAACGATGCGATGAGCGCCAGCAAGAGCCAGAGACGGGCAAAATTCATCGGCGAAGATAACTGCTCATGCGCACTTCACAGGGTCTAATTTGAACGACCTGCTCACAAAGGACAAGCTGCCCACTGCGCCTGGGAAGTATTTGTCCTCGATGTCGCCTTCAGCGAGATCGAGCGCGATGCCACGACGCGCCGTCTGCGGAAGCGGCGAAAGGCCTGGCAACAAAAGTCGTTTGCGATCACTTGGCGGCGCAACTTTACCCGGCGCACGGCGTTTCCTCTTCAGAGTTATGCTGACACTGCTGCAGTACGTCGCCTTCCTGGTTCTGGTCGCCATGTCGCTGGGTGGGTTTGCCGCCGCGGTGACTTGGGTGTTCGCAGTCTGGTTTGGCGAGCAACGCTAGCGAGCGCCGCTCAGCCGCCCTTGTTCTTCCCTGCGGCCTTCATCTCGGCCACGACATCCTGCTGCGTCTTCTGAATCTTTTGCATGACCGGGCCCATCATCTGTTGCATTTCCTCGATCGTGTTTTGCATGACCGCCGGCATTTTGGCGATCACGGCCTGGCCGGCGGGTGTTTTATAAAACGCGATCATGCCGTCAACTTCCTGTTGGCTGAAGGTCTTCTGGTAGACCCGCACGTACAACGGCTCGAGCTTGCTCCAACTGAGCAAGTCTTTCATCAGGGCGGCCATCTCTCCGCGTTGCTGGTCGATCTCTTTCTGGACTTTGGGCGGAATCTTCTGACCCTGCGTAGCCTGCGCGATCGACTGGAGCATGAGATTGTCCATTTGTGCCATGACGGAATCGACCAGCTTGCGGGCCTGGGCGACTTCGAGCAGCTGTTTGATGGAAGGTTCGCTCGGCGGGCTGGATGGGGCAGGCGAAGTCGGCGATGGGTTGTCCGCGGCCAGGGCGATTGAGCCGCAGAGCAGGAGCACGGGAAGAATGCGCTTAAACATGGTGGTCGTTAGACTAGGCGGCGGCTTCGGCGTTGAAAGGTCAAACGATGGATGCGTTCACAGAGTTCGAGCATGAAGGGTGGGAACGGGTTGCCGGGAAATACGATTCGGTCTGGTCCAGCTCGACCTGATGGCAGGTGCCGACCGCGCATTTTGTTTTGACGCCGAGCGGAATGCGGGGGTTCGGACCGCGGGCTTGCTGGCGCGGCAGACGCCGAAGCCCTGATCGCGATTCAAGCGGCCATCGAACGCGGAATGGGCCGTTATGCGAGGGGCGATGGGTTTGCCATTCCCAAGGCAGCCTACGTGGTTGCGGTGCGCAAAGCGTGAGATTGCAGGCGCCGATTGCATTCCGCGCTCGGCTTCCCTAATTTCCACTTTCATGAATGCGCCTCAAAAATCGAACCGATCTGAAACCGCGGCGATCTCTTCCGAGGCGCTCGTCGGCCTCGGCATTACGATCGCAGCGCTCGGCTTGCTGGGGCTGCTACTTGGTTGGGCGCAGCACATGAGGTCGGTGCCCGGCGCGGCAATGGTCTTGTGTGGCCTCGGGGCAAGTCTCGTGGTTCTCGGCATTATCATCGCGGCCGCCGCGCGCGCTGCAAAACGCCGATAGCAAACCGCACCAAAGCGTGCCCCGGCCGTCGCCAAAAACATAGAAGAATCCCGGCAGGATCGAAGGGCAGTGGACGAAGATTTACGTCACCAAAACAGGCGTTAATGAAGACGGAGCCGGATAACGCAACAAGCGGAAGCACAAACCGCTCTTCGGCTGACTGCGTTGCGACCGCAACTAAGCCGACTGCGGAGCGGCTTTTTGGCCGGCGCAAATCTCGCGGGCGCGGGAACGCGCTTCATCTTCGAGCGAGCCGAGGCTGAAATTGCGGGAGCTGCGACGATCCGCGAGGTATTCGCTCACGAACGAATCGAGGCCGCCGCTGCGTTCGCACTGGGCGACGTGAACGAGCTGGTGGAGAAGCAGTTCCCGGTTTTGCCAGCTATCGGCGCGGACAATAATGCCATGACCGATGGCGACGGCTCTGGAGGCCTCCGTGATGATTTGAGCGCGGCGGGCCGCATCTGCCAATTCCTTGTCGTCCGGCATGGGAATGCGGTCAACCACCAGGACCCGGACCCGCCCCGTGTCCTCAACCCCGGCGCGCCGGGCGTCGGCGACCTGCTCTCGCGCGAGGGGGACACCGTGTTGAAGGATGTAGGCCTCCTGCCTTTTCGCCCATTGGCAGGCCAGCGGGGCGAGCCGTTCGAAATCTTTCTGTTCAATCATAATCTGGGAGAAGTCGTTAGGTTCGTTAAAGCATGACGTATGCGAGACTCCGGCCCGCGCCGCCCCAAAGCAGCCTCCGGCCGTCATTCGGATCTGGTTTGTTTCAAAGGGGTCGGCACTTTAGAATCGCATCGATGCAACGAGGCGGGTGTCACTACTTTGAAAAATTTCGCGGACTGTCGCCGGGGCTCCTGGGCTTCTTCATACTCATTATTTGGACCGCCAAACCGGTGTCCGCCGAGATCGCGGATTGGGACGCGGCCATTCGCCCGCTTGACGAAGGGGTGCCGCAGGTAGCGGTCATTCGGCTGCGAAATATTCTTATGCGCGATTTGGACGGTCCGGACAAGAAAACGGTCACGGCGAAACTAGGGGAAGCGCTGCTCGCGGCCGGCGACGCCGAAGAAGCGCTGAAAGTGCTGGAGGATGCGGTGTTGGCATTGGAAGATCTGCCTGCGACCTCGCTCTGGCGCGCGCAAGCGCTGGCCGCGCTGCAACGCTGGTCGGAGGCCCTCCCGCTTTACCAAAAAATAGCGGCTCAGAATCCTTCTCCGTTCCGGACAACCGCGCGGCTCGGCCAGGCGGAAGCGCTCCGGGCTTTGCAACGCTACGATGAAGCGCTCCAGGTCTTCACTTCGCTCATGGGCGATCCGCAGTGGGGCGATCGCGCGCAGTTGCGGTCGATCGAGTTGTTGCTGGAAAAACGCGACACCACCGGCGCCCGCCGCATTCTCGACAAGGCGCGCCCGGCCGCGCTCGGCGATAAAAAGGAAAAACGTTATCTGCAGGGGAGGCTCGAGGCGCAGCTCAATCATCACGAGCGCGCGCTCGAGCTTTACCAAACTATCCTGCGCAGTCCGGAAGGAGCGAGCCGGGCGGTGTTGATCGCTACGCTTTGTGCAATGGCGGAATCGCACCTTCAACTGCAAACGCCGGAAGCCGGCGACGATGTGGTGGAAGATTTCATCGAACACCACCCGACCGATCCGGAGTTGCCGACGGTTTTCGAAAAACTGGACCAGCTTTATCGGACCGAGCACCAGGTATCGAGCCAGGAACTCAGCCGCTGGGCGAACGATTCCGCGCAGCCCCGGCGTTCGCTGGCGGAATGGTATCTGGCCCGGGCCGAACTCCGCGCCGGGCGTCGCGAGGCGGCCTCCCGTGCCTATGCGAAACTGCGAGAGGACCGGACCCAGCTCCCCGCCCTCGCGGAAGGACTCTTCGAGTTTGCGCAGTTGGAAACCGAAGCGCGTCGTTTCGACGAAGCGCTCGCCATTTTGAGAGACGCCGCGGCGCTCCAGCCGGCGCCGCTTTGGCGGGAGCGAATCGCGCTCCTGACCGCGCGCGTCCATTACCAGGCGCGGCAATTCGACAAAGCGGCCCCGATGTTCGAGCAGGTCGCGAACAATTCGCCGCGCCTCCGCCGCGATTCCCTTTTCAACGCGTCGCTCGCCTGGCTCCAGGAGAATGATCGGGACCGGTTCCTGGCCGACACCAAAGAGCTGGCAAGCAGCGGGGCGAGCGACGAGACCCGAGGCGACCTGTTGCTCGAGGAAGGGCTTACACAGGCAGCGCAGGGTAACAACAAAGCCGTTGAAACGATGGAAAGCTTCGTCCGCCAATTCCCGCGTCACAAACGCGTGGCCGAGGCCTGGGTGGCTCTCGCCGAACTCGCTTTCCACGCCGCGCCGCCGCGTCTCGATGACGCCCGGAAGAATCTGGAGAAAGCCCGCACCAGCGAGCCAAACGCGGCTGCGACTGAGCGGGCCGATTATCTCGCGATCTGGATCGAGGACGCCGCGCCGAATTCCGATCCGGCCAGGATCATTGCGGCCGCCAGCGAATTTCTCCGGAAATATCCAGGCTCGCCTTTCATTTCCGATGTCCGGATGAAACTGGCGGAGACCTATTACCGCCGCCAGGATTTCCCGAACGCTCAGACGCAATTTCAACTCCTGGCGCAGGAAAATCCGCGCGGCGCGTTCACGGAGCGGGCGCTGTTCTTCGCGGCGAAATCGGCCACCCAAAGCATGGCGACGCAATCGCTCGATCGCGCGCTGGTGTTGCTCGACGAAGTGGTAAAGAAAAACGGTGAGCTGAAATGGGCGGCTCGGAACGAGCAGGCGGCGATCGAGCGCAAGCTCGGCAAAAGCCAGGACGCAGCCACGCTTTACGACGAAGTCATCCAAGGGAACGCGAATCCGGAGGAAAAACGCGAGGCGCTCTGCGGCAAAGGCGACATTTTTTATGGGCTCGGCGAAACCAGCCGCGAGAATTACCAGCGCGCGATCGAAATCTACGATCAGTTGGCCGCGCAAAAGGACGCGCCAATCCATTGGCGGAACCAGGCTTTGTTCAAGAAAGGGATTTGCCTCGAGAAACTGGGCGATCGCGAAAATGCGCTCGCGACGTTTTACAAAATCATTGAGGAGGAAAATCGGCCCGACCGGCCGCGGCGGGAATTTTTCTGGTATTACAAGGCCGGGTTCAACGCCGCGCGTTTGCTCGAGGACGATTCGAAATGGCAACCGGCCGCGGTGGTTTACCAAAAGCTCGCCTCCGTCGGCGGCGCCCGCAGCGACGAAGCGAAATCGAGACTGAGCCGGCTGCGCCTGGAGCATTTCCTCTGGGAGCAATGATTCGTCAGGCCGCTCCATCTGAAATCATCAAATTGCCTTCTGCAATTCCATGAAGTCCGGATTTCTCGACAAGCTGATCGAACGCCTCGGGCGGATCGGGCCGGAGGACGTGCAGAATTACCTGCTCCAGCTCGCGCAGGAGAAGGGGCTCATTGAGACTGTCTTTAACGCGATCCAGGAAGGGATCATCGTCACCGACGCAAGCGGGCGGATCACTTATGTGAACGAGGCGGCCTGCGAGCTGTTCGGTCTCGAAGCCGACACCTCGATTGGCAAACGACTCGATGAACGGGTGCGCGGACTCGATTGGAAATCCCTCTCGCAATCACAAGGCGCCGTCAGCCGCGACATGGAGATTTTTTATCCGGAAAATCGGTTCCTGAATTTCTACATTGTCCCGCTGTTGATCGAACGTCGTGAATCTCCAGCCCGGACCAAGGCTGAACCGGTGGGCCACGCTATTATCCTGCGCGATATCACCGAAAGCCGGCGCTCGACCGAAAAGACGATCGAATCCGAACGGTTCAACGCCCTCACGCTTCTCGCGGCCGGCGTCGCCCACGAGATCGGGAATCCGCTCAATTCGCTCCACATCCATTTGCAGTTAATGGAGCGCAAGGTTCGCCGGCTCGACGGCAAGGTGAAGGAAGAGCTGCAGGAGGCGATCGCGATTTCCCGCGCCGAGATCACCCGGCTCGATTCGATCGTCACCCAATTCCTTCAGGCGATCCGGCCGTCGAAACCAATCCTCCATCTGGAGAACGTCAATTCCATCGTCGAGGAAGCGCTTCGTTTCTTCGCGCCGGAAATTGCGGACCGCGATATCGTGGCCGAACCGGAATTGCGCCCCGATCTTCCGCCGATCGAGCTGGACCGCGACCAGATGAAGCAGGCGTTCTATAACGTCATGAAGAACAGCTTCGAAGCGATGAAGCGCCGCGGCATTCTTCGCATCCGCACCGACATGGACGCGACCCACGTGAACATCAGTTTCACCGACACCGGCGGCGGAATGTCCGCCGAAAGCCTTAGCCGCGTCTTCGAACCGTACTTCACCACCAAGAGCTCCGGCTCCGGCCTTGGCCTCCTGATCGTCCGCCGCATCGTCCGCGAACACGGCGGCGAAATGGCCATCGAAAGCAACGAAGGCAAAGGCCTGATGTTAACGATTCGCCTCCCGTATCTGGATAAACGCGTCCGG
>JALYIN010000038.1 GCA_030775765.1 Verrucomicrobiota bacterium | reverse complement strand
GCCATCTTCATTTGCTACGCTGTCGGCTTCGAAATCACGGAGGGCTGGCCGCGCAGATAAACCGAAAATTAATGCAGGGAGTCACGCCGTTTTGATATGGCGGCGGCTCGTCGTGCAGGGAGGCCGGGTTTGTAACCGGCTGGGACGGCGTCCAAAAGCATCCTCGTTCTGCGGGCCGTTCAGCTTGCACTGACTCACTGCATGGAGGTTGCCGCTTTCGCCAGATTTTCCAACTCCTGCCAGCGCGCATATAAACGTGCCACCTGATCGCGCGCCGCCCGCAACTGCGCTCCAAACTTCGGAAACTCGGCCGTGTTCTTCTTGAAAAATTCCGGATCGGCCAACAGCGCTTCCAGCCGCGCCGCTTCATCTTCCGCCGCCAGGATCGCGGCCTCCATTCCTTCGAGTTCGCGCTCCTCCTTCCATTTCAATTTCCGCGGCTTCGTCTTCCTGTAGCCGGGTTCGGCGATCCCGGCCGATGCGCGCTTTCCCGGGCCGGGATCACCGATCCCGGCTACCACGCGTTTCTCGAGATAGTAATCGTAATTCCCGATGTGGTAGCGGAGCACTCCCTCCCCTTCGAAGGCAAGGATAGCGGTGCAAACCCGGTTCAGAAAATAACGGTCGTGGCTGACCACGATCACGCTGCCCCCGAAAGCCACGAGCGCTTCTTCGAGCAGGCGAAGGGTGCCGAGATCGAGATCGTTCGTCGGTTCGTCGAGGATGAGAACGTTCCCGCCGCGCTTGAGGATTTTCGCGAGCAGGACACGGCTTCGCTCGCCGCCGCTGAGCTGATTGATCTTTGTGTTGATGCGCTCCTCGGTGAAGAGAAAACGCCGGAGATATCCGCGCAGCGTGATGCTCTCCTCGCCGAGCCTCACGTATTCGCTCCCCTCGCCCACTTCTTCCCAGACGGTCTTCGAGTCGTCGAGCAGCAACCGATTTTGATCGACGTAATTGATTTCAGTCCGCGATCCGATCTCCACGGCGCCGTTCGTCGGCTCCAACTGCTGCAGCATGATCTTGAGCAGCGTGGATTTTCCCAAGCCGTTTCGGCCCACGATGCCGAGCCGTTCTCCGGCGGCGAGATTCAGGGAAACATTCTCGAACAAGATCCGGCCGCCGAGTTCCATTCCCACATCGCGCAATTCGATTACCCGATTCGCCAGTTTCGGCGCGGGCGGAATGATGAGATCGACGTCCAGCTCGACTTCCGGCGCCTCCTCTCCCGCCATCTCGAAGTAGCGCTCCACGCGATCCACCGATTTGGTCCGGCGCGCCCGCGGTGCTTTGCGCACCCAGGCCAGCTCGCGTTTTAGAAACTTCTGGCGCTTGTGCTCCTGCATTTCCTCCACGGCCTGGCGTTCGGCGTGCGCGATCAGGTAATCGGTATAATTGCCCTCGTAGCTGCTGAATTTTCCGCGCGACAGCTCGAGGATGCGCGTCGCGACGCGATCGAGAAAGTAGCGATCATGGGTGACAAAGAGACAGGTCCCGGAGTAACGCGCCAGAAAATCCTCGAGCCATTCGATCGAGCCGGTGTCGAGATGGTTCGTCGGTTCGTCGAGAATCAGGAAATCGGGACGCGCCAGCAACGCGCGGCAAAGCGCCACCCGCCGCTTCTCACCGCCGGAAAGAGAACTAACCACGCGGTCCGGTTCGGGTGCGTGCAGGTTCGTGATCAAACTCTTGATTCGATGCTCGAGATTCCAGCCGTCGAAGTGCGAAATCTGGTCGAGCAGGATCCCGCTCCGCGCGCTTTCCGGTGGCGCCGTTTCATACTCAGCGATCAAATCGAGAATCCGTTGCGCGCCGGAGAGGATGTTGGCGTGGACCGTCGCCTTCTCATCCAGCTCGAACATCTGCGGCATGTAGCCGACGACGAGATCCCGCCGTTGATTGAACTCGCCCGCGTCCGGTTTCATCACGCCCGCGGCGATCTGGAGAAACGTCGATTTTCCCGAGCCATTTCGCCCAACTAATCCCACGCGTTCCCCCACAAGAATCGTGGCCGTCGCCTGATCGAGCACCACCTGGTTTCCGAAACGCACCAGGAGCCCGCTCGCGCTGGCCACAGAATTCAGGACCGGTTCCGACATCCTTCCAGATAACACATTGTCCGCTTGCGATCAGCCGCCGACCTCCGCAAGCTGCCGCGCGATATGTTCGAACTGCTGAGCAAAGATCCCTCCTCGAAGGCACGGCGCGGTCGCCTAACGACCGGTCACGGCATGATCGAAACGCCGGCCTACATGCCGGTCGGGACCCAGGGAAGCGTGAAAGCGGTCAGCTCACGCGAGCTGATCGAACTGGAGTCGCAGATTATTCTCGGGAACACTTATCATCTGTTCGTCAGGCCAGGACTCGAGGTGATCCGGAAATTTGGCGGGCTCCATCGTTTCATGAATTGGGACGGGCCGATCCTGACGGATAGCGGCGGCTATCAGATTTTCTCGCTCGCGAAGTTGCGCAAGATCACGGAAGAAGGCGCCCATTTTCAGAATCACATCGATGGGTCCGCGGCGTTTATTTCGCCGGAAATCGCAATGGAAATCCAGGCGACGCTCGGCAGCGATATCGCAATGGTGCTGGACGAGTGCCCGCCGTGGCCGTGCGAATACGAATACGCGGCGAGGAGCTTGGAGATGACGCTGCGGTGGGCAGAGAGATGCAAAGCTGTAGCGGCAGGCGTGTCGCCTGCATCTCCATCTCTCGCGGCCGACACGGCCGCCACTACAGAATTACGGCAAATGGTTTTCGGAATCGTGCAGGGCGCGACGTTTGAAGAGCTTCGAAAGTCGAGCGCGCAAGCGCTGGCGGCGATGGACTTCGATGGCTACGCGATCGGCGGCGTGAGTGTGGGAGAACCGGAGCCGGAGATGATGAACGCGGTCGAGTGGAGTGAGCCGCACTTGCCGGAAAACAAGCCCCGCTATGCGATGGGACTGGGCACACCGCCGCAGATGATCGAGCTGATCGCGCGCGGCGTGGACATGTTTGATTGCGTGCTGCCGACGCGACTCGCGCGGACCGCGGCAGCGTTCACCGCCGGTGGCACGTTGAACTTAAAAAACGCCGAGTTCACTCTTCAAACGGGGCCGGTCGAAGAAGGCTGCGCGTGCGAGGCCTGTCGCGGTTATTCACGCGCCTACATCCGCCATCTCCTGAAATCGGAAGAGATTCTCGGCCTGCGGCTCCTCAGTATTCACAACCTTCATTTCTATCTCGACCTGATGAAGCAAGCGCGCCGCGCGATCGAAGACGGAAGCTTTTCTTATTTCCGGGCACGATTCGTCGGCGGCTATCGAACGCGCGCTGACTTTGCGCCGAACGCCTGATCAGTTCTGGGCGCCGTCTTCCCGCTGGAAACTGCTCAGCTTAGTCTCGCGACGCGTCAGCGCGATTTTCATGTCGAGGTCCCGCTGGATGGCGCGCGCCCAGGCTTCCGACGACTCGCTGTTATAGTGGATGCCATCGCCGCCGGTCTTACCCACGACGTAATGGGTCACATTCCGTGAATCGATAACGTCGAACTTTTTCCGGATCGCGACGCGCCGGATAATCTGATGCACCCTGCCCTGGGTCTTTCGCAACCGCGCTGAATCGGGGGGCGCAATCCAGACAATTTTCTCGACCGTGCCGCTTCGCCGTGCTTCGTCCATGAAACGTCCGAGGTAATCGCTCATCTGCTCATCACTGAGATTGCGGTCCATCCAATTCGTCCCGAGCTGCACTACGAGGATCGTCGGCTTATGTTTTCGGACGAGGTCCGCCAGTTTCGGTGTGCGCGTCGGCCGTGGGGCATGTCCGTTCACCCAGTCGGTAAAAATATCGGAATCGCTGGTCCGCTGGCGATAGCCACACTTCGTCACGAAATCGGACTCGCCCGCGAGCCAGTGTTCCGGTGACGAACCGCACGAAGCATAAGCCGCGACGCGATGTTTCAACGCCAGGTGCATCTGGATCGCTTCGCCGAATTTTCCGACGGAAAGAGAATCGCCGATCATGAGAATGCTGGGCGGCGGCGCATCCGGCGGCGGCTTCGTGGTCTTCTTCGTCTTGCCGTCGGCCACGAGAATAAAACTGCCGATGCCGACGATAAAAGCCAGCGGAAGCAAAACGGGCTGGAGCAATTTCGACCAGTCTCTCTTAGCGCGCATGATCGGGATGTCTCTTTTCGTCCTGCACCCGGATGTAAGGCTGCAAGTTGATCAAGCCGGAATCATCCTTCGATTTCACCGTTTTCCAAACGGTGTTTTCCAGTTCGTGCAACTGTAGCTTGTAAGTCCGCCCGATCTTCCACCGGCCGAGACGCTGTTCCTTCAGTTTGATGTAAGCAGGATGCATCACGAGGACTTGCCTTTCTGAATATTCGCCCGCGATAACGCGCGTAACCTCATAAAGATGCCCTACCAGAAATTCCTGGTAAGGCAGGAACTCGTTCACCGGAACCGGCTGCGTCTTCGCAATGAGTTTCGCTTTTACCAGCAGCGTCTTTTCTTTCGGCTTTTCCGCCGGCGGTGTCGGCATTTGTATCGGCGTCGCCTCGGTCACCGGCGCGCGTGCTATCTCGGTTTGGGAAAGCGGCTTCAACGATGCGATCGACTGCGAAGAAAGATCGTGCTCCACGATATCGAAAACTTTGTCCGCCCATTGGTCCATGTCCGCGCCGATGAAATGTTCCTTGTCGGGTTCCATGTGATGATACGGATAGGAAACGAGCGTTCGGCTATCGATCACATGGGCGATGTGGCCGACATCGGCGCGCGTTTGTTGCAAAACGAAGTCCTGGATTTCCTTCGAGACGCGGCCCGAAGTCGGCGACGCGACCCAGTAAATCTTGCGCAGGTTCGATGGCGTTTGGACGGCACTGTTGATGAAGGGGACGAGATAACTGCGGAGCGCCGGCCCGTGCCGGTTCGGGTTCACGCTTTTGTGGTCGGGGAACAAATCGAAAAGGTTGGTGCCCGTCTGCATGATGAGGACATCAGGCTGAAACTGGACGAGCAGGTCTTCAATCTTGGGCACCGGATGCGAGCCGGGGACGTGTCCGCGTGTTTGACCATAGACATCGTCCACTTGCCTCATCATGCCGCCACCGATTGACTCCATGCTGACGAAGCCACAATGCGTCTGGACGTGCGTGTACGGGCGGTCCTTCAGCCAGCTCAGCGGGTTCGTCCCGCAGGCAAGGTAGGTAAAGGTGGCTTTTGTGAGCGGACTTTCCCGAAATCTTTCGTCCAGCCGTTTGCCGAATCCGCAGAGCGCCAGGGAATCGCCGAGGATCAGGATGTTCACGCCCTCGTGCGAGGCGGCAAGCGGTTGTTGCGCATGAAGGCCAGAAGCCATCAGCGCGAACAGGAATAATCCACTAAAGATTTTCTTGGGGGCGATCATGAGAACACGGCAATCGCTTTCCAGCGGATCGCCTCGCGCGTCAAGGATGTTTCAGGCAGGGACGCTTTTCCGAAGCGTCCGTCGGACTGCTTTTTTCAAGAAAGTCGGACGCTTCGGAAA
>JALYIN010000037.1 GCA_030775765.1 Verrucomicrobiota bacterium | reverse complement strand
CTGCTCACCCTGGCGGCTCTGGTTCGCAAAGCGCGGCTCCTCGTCACGGTCGATTCAGCCCCGATGCATTTCGCCGCGGCCTGGGAAACTCCCCAGGTGGTCCTCTTCGGCCCGACCAACCCGTTCCATTGGCATCCGCGCTCCGAATCCGCGATGGTTTTGCTAGGCGGAAGCGAGGGACCGGTGACAGAATTCAAGCCAAAACAACGGGCCGTGGCGATGAACCAAATCTCGACGAAAGCGGTGATCGATGCTATGGAAACGCTGCTGTCGGTTCCGGCGGCACCTGTGCCATGAGTGAATCGCAAGCCGCACCCGTCAAGCCCTCGTTGCTGCAGATGATTCGCATCGGCTGGCGGCCCTACCGCCGGCTCTATGGCTATGTAAAGCCGTATCGCTGGCGTTTCATCGTGGGGATCGTTAGCGGCGGACTCTTCGGCATGATCGCCTCGCTCATGCCGCTCGTCCTCGCGAAAGTGACCGGCGTTATTTTCCAGGGCGGTCAGGTCAACCCCCAACAACTTGCCGCAGACCCCTCCCTCCTAAACGCGGGTCCGAAGCTGGATAACTCCATCATCTGGATGTGTCTGGCCCTTCCAGGGATCATGATCATCCGGAGCGCTTTTTCCTACTGCAATGCCTACTACATGCAATGGGTGAGCAACCGCGCCCTAACCGATATTCGCGACGAGCTCTTCAGTAAAATGCTGCACCATTCGATGGATTTTTATAATCGGATGCACTCCGGCTTCCTGATGTCGCGCATCACCAACGACACCCGTGGGATGCAGGCCGCGCTCTCGACCATCAGCAGCGATTTGTTTAAGCAGCCGATCACCATCCTTAGCACCGTCTCCGTTCTGCTCTACATGGACTGGAAATTCACCCTCGTGACCCTGGTCCTGTTTCCGAGCTGCATGGTGCCGATCTCCTACTATGGAAAACGGGCCCGCAAAGCCATGCAGCACCAGAATGAAGACTTGGGCCAGATGCTCGTGACGATGCAGGAGACGTTCGCCGGTATCCGCGTGGTCAAGTCCTTCGCGCGCGAGAAGCACCAGGAAAACCTGTTTCGTCGCAGCAATCGCCTGCAATTTCACAACATGATGCGCATCATCCGGGCGATAGAAGCCACCGGCCCGCTCGTGGAAGTGATCGCCGCCTTTGGCATCGGTTTGGCCCTGCTCTACGTCTATTACGCCAACCTGAGCGCGGCCCGTTTTATCGCGCTCAACTTCGGAATTGCTCTCCTCTACGAGCCCATCAAAACCTTGAGCCGGATGAGCGTCGTCATGCAGCAGTCGATCCAGGCGACCACTGAAGTTTTTGCGATCATGGATATGGCTCCCACTATCCAGGACGCGCCTAACGCCAGGGAATTGCGGGATTGCGATGGGCTGATCGAGTTCGATCATACGACCTTTCGCTACGCGGGCGGCGTTAGCGACGCCGTGACCGACTTGGATCTGCGGATCGAGCCCGGGAAAACCTATGCGCTCGTGGGCGCGAGCGGCGCGGGCAAGAGCACCATTCTCTCCCTCATCCTGCGGCTCTACGATCCAACGGCAGGCAGCATACGCGTCGATGGTCAGGATTTGCGGACGCTCAAGCAACAATCGCTCCGCGAACAAATCGGTCTCGTGACGCAGGAGACATTTTTGTTTCACGACACTATTTTTAGCAACATTCAGTTTGGCCGGTTCGATGCGACCAAGGACGAGGTCTATGAGGCGGCGGAGACCGCTTTTGCTCATGACTTCATCATGGCGCAACCGCAGGGTTACCAGACTATCATCGGCGACAAGGGTTGCCTGCTCTCGGGCGGGCAGCAGCAACGGCTTGCCATTGCCCGCGCGCTCTTAAAGAACGCGCCGATCCTTCTTCTCGACGAAGCGACCTCTTCACTCGATTCGGAATCGGAAAAGCAAATCCAGCAGGCGCTTGAAACGCTTGCGTCCGGCCGGACCGTGATCGCGATCGCGCACCGGCTTTCGACGATCTTGTCCGCCGATCAAATCGTCGTGATGGATCAGGGCCACATCAAGGAAATCGGCACGCACTCCGAATTGCTCGACAAGTCCGGCTATTACCGCCGGCTCTACGACATGCAATTCAACCGCGAAGGCGAGACGTTGGCCGCGCCTGAGCCGTATCTCGTCGAAGCAATCGGATAGGAGCACAGGCGAGACCCCCCTGCTACGCCACGAATCTCTCCGCGATTTTTGCGTGCTGTTCGTCGCTCAGAACCGGCTGGAACCGCATTTCCGCCGGAGGTTCCGGCAGATTCACCCACGATCTACAGCCGCCGTAAGCCGGTTTGTCCGCCAACACCCAACTTGGCTCCAAACGAAACACCCGGACGAGCGCGACATGCAGGCCGGCGCCCTGGTACTCGAACCGTTCCCGGACCACCGATTCCTCCAAAACGTGAAAGGGTGCCAGCGCTGCCGCAATTGGCCATGACGCGATTTCCTTTTGCGCTTCGAGCTTCGCAAAGTATCGAATCTCGATTTCGCCTTGGCGCGCTGCCGCGATTTCCGCGCCCGGTGCTCTTACCTTCACGACCTGCTCGTGGAAGAACGTTGGGAAGAGGAAGAACTCCGAATGCCGGAACCCGAAGCCATTGCGGCCCTCGGCGATGCCGCCTTTGCGCAGGAGAACCGTCTGTTCGCCCCTGCCCAGCGCCTCGCACACCAGCGCCCATTCCTTGAAACCGACGCTTTGCATTTCGCGCGTCGCAAACTAGCCTCCCGGCGGTGGCCTTCAACATCGACCTGCACACCCATACCTTTTTCTCCGGCGATGGCGTGTCCAGCCCGGAGGAGAACATCGCGGCCGCGCGCGAAAAAGGGCTGAATGGGTTCGCCATCACCGATCACAATACCTGCGACGCGATCACCTATCTCCTGGAGAAAGGCCTTATGCGCGAGGACGGCCAGCCGGTCGATGGTTTCCTCATCATCCCCGGCGTCGAAGTCACCACGGCGGAAGGCCATCTGCTCTGCATCGGCGCGACCCTGCCGTATTTGAAAGGCAAACCGGCCCGGGAAGTTTGCGAAATCATTCACGAACGCGGCGGGCTTGCCATCCCTCCACATCCTTACGATCTCTTCCGCGCCGGTATTCGTTTCCCGGTCCTGGAAACGCTGCCGATCGACGCGCTCGAAGTTTTTAATGCCGCCACCACCCTGCGCCGTTACAACCGCTACGCCTTCAAATACGCCCAGATGCGCGGCCTGCCGATGACCGCCGCCAGCGACGCCCACCATGCCGAGGCCATCGGCACCGCTCACACGATCTTGAACACCGGCGATCTCTCGGTGCGCGGCATCCTTGCCCAGCTCGTGAAAAGCAACGAGCTGAACCAGCAATATCTCACCCCGCGCGACAGCGTGCGCAAAACCTGGAACAATTGGATGCGCCTCCGCCGCCGGAAAAGATTGCCACAAGCAAAGCCAACGTTGAACGGAGGCAGCGAAGGGTAATGCGCGGTCGGTGGAGACGGCCTGCCTTCGAGCCGTCGAGAGAAATAGGCGGCTCCTACCGGCACGAGGGCGTGCCGGCTCCAAGTAACGCGCCAAGCGCCCCAGGCTCCGTCACCGGCGCTTTGCAGGTGAAGTTTTCACAGACGTAAGCCGCGGCTTTCCCATCGACCGGCTTCATGCCCCGGAGCGCGTCCATTTTCTCTTCCAGATACCGCTGGCCGTCCGCGCCATCCGCCAGCAACAGGACTTTGTTCGGAACAAAATGACGATGCACTTCAGTCACCAGCGCGTCCGTCCCCGCAGCATCGCGCGGTCCTGCGATGACGATCTGCCGCGGCTCGCCAAGCGTGAGATCGAGAGCCACCAGCATCTGTGGCATGGCACTCGCGTAATGCCCAATCTGGGGAGCAAAAGCCTCGATCGTTTTCTCCGCGCGGGCGAAGAAGTCTCCGTCATTCCGGATCTGCGCGAGCCGAAGAAGATTGAGCGCCGCAACTGAACTGGCCGCGGGCTCCGCGCTATCATTGTCCTCTTTCAGCCTGAGCAGAATGCTCGGGTCGTTCCCGGCGCCACTGAAATAACCACCGCCCTCTTCATCGAGGAACAATTGATCCTGGATCGCCTGCAGTTCGATCGCAAAACGCAGCCAGCCGACATCGAACGACGCTTCGTAAAGGTCGAGCAGACCCTGGATCACGAACGCGTAATCGTCGGCGAAACCTTCCACCGCGCTCCGGCCTTCGCGGTAATTGCGGAATAGAACTTTCCGCGACCCGTCATACAACTCCACGCTCAGAAAAATCGCGGCCTGGAGCGCGGCATCGAGATAAACCGGATCGCCCAGGACCTGCGCGGCGCGCGCAAAAGTGGAAATCATGAGGCCGTTCCAGGCCGTGATGATCTTATCGTCGAGATGCGGCCGCGGCCGTTTCACCCGAATGGCGAGCAATGCCCGGCGCGCCTTCGCCAGCAGTTGCCGCACGTCCTTTTTGTCTTTTCCGAAATGTTTCGCAGTGGCCGCGACACTTCCCAGCTCGATCAAAATATTCTTACCCGTGAACTCGCCGTGCGGATCGCCGCCGGACGGGACGTTGCCCTCCGCTTTCACGGCGTAATGAAAATTGAAAATCTCGGCTGCGTTGCCGAGCGCCGCATCGACTTCGTCCCTGCTCCAAACGTAGAAAGCCCCTTCCCTTTTCTTGTGCTCGCGCGAGCCAGGGATCTCGCTGTCCGCATCCTCGGCGGAAAAAAACCCCCCACCCTTCGCGGTCATGTCGTGGCGGACATAATCGAGCGTATCGCGGGCAACTTCTTCGAAGAGCGGCTCGCGGGTGATTTGAAAGGCATCAAGATACGCCACGGCGAGCTGGGCCTGGTCGTAGAGCATTTTTTCGAAATGCGGGACGTGCCAGTAAGCATCGACCGAATAGCGGTGGAACCCGCCGCCCAGATGATCGTGCATTCCGCCGGACGCCATTTTCCGCAGCGTGAAAAGTTTCATCTCCAGCGCGTGTTTGCCGCTGTCCGATTGCGGATTGCGCGCGTAAACGCGGGAAAGAAAATTCAGCGTCACCGGCCGCGGGAATTTCGGCGCGACGCTAAATCCGCCTTCGTGCGCGTCGTAACTGCGCGCGATCTGCTGGTAAGCCGCCTCGAGAGTCTTCGCGCCAAGTTTTACCTTTTCGACCGCCGCGCCTGATGCCGCCTGTTCGAGCGCCGCGATGATTTTCGTCCCCTGCTCCGAAATTTTCTCGTGGTCCTGTTTCCACGCGGCCGCGATCCGTTCGAGCACCTTGGCGAAACCGGGTTGCCCCCAGCGATCTTCGGGCGGAAAATAGGTCCCGCCCACAAACGGCTTCAGCTCCGGAGTGAGCCAGACGCTCATCGGCCAGCCGCCGCCGCCGGTTGTCGCCTGGACGAACGTCATGTAAACGCGATCCACATCCGGCCGTTCTTCCCGATCGACTTTGATGTTCACGAACTCGCGGTTCATCACCGCCGCGACCTCCGCGCTCTCGAACGACTCGTGCGCCATGACGTGGCACCAGTGGCAGGTCGAGTACCCGATCGAGAGAAAGATCGGCTTGTTCTCGCTGCGTGCTTTCGCGAACGCTTCTTCACCCCAGGGAAACCAATCCACGGGGTTATCCGCGTGCTGAAGAAGGTACGGAGATTTTTCCCGCGCGAGCCGGTTGCCCATCGCTCACCCTATCGCTTTGCCCCGTAAAGCCAAGAAGGGGCGATTTGAAATCGCCCTTTTGAAAGACGGCGATTGCAAATCGCCGCGCCTTGGAAAGAATCGCCGCGCCTTCCAGCCCATCGATGAATCTGGACACAACACATTTGGTCCTCCTCCTCGCCGGAATAACGATCGTCGCGTTTCTCTACTCCTCGGTCGGCCATGCTGGCGCGTCGGGATACATTGCGGTGATGACGCTCTGCGGACTGTCGGCGACTTTCATTCGCCCGACGGCACTCGTCCTTAACATTCTCGTCGCCACGGTCGGCTCGTTTCAATTCTGGCGGGCCGGTTATTTTTCGTGGCGGCTGTTTTGGCCGTTCGCGTTGCTCGCGGTCCCGGCGGCATATCTTGGCGGTTATCTCCCGGTCCCAACCGCGATCTTAAAAATCGTGATCGGGACCGTGTTGCTCTTCTCAGCAGCGCGC
>JALYIN010000036.1 GCA_030775765.1 Verrucomicrobiota bacterium | reverse complement strand
CGATAAGCCATCGCAGCTTGAGCCTGTCGCCAGACGGACGATTCTGTGCCGGTGACCGTCTTTGTGGGCTGCGGGTTTGCGGCAAAATATCCGGAGGGCGGCGGCAATTATTCGGTGCCGTTGCAGTGGATGCTTGGGCTGCGCCGCCTCGGGCTTGATGCGGTCTGGCTCGAGCTTTTGCCGGCCACGCCGGACCCGAGCGAAGACGAGTCGCGTATCCGGATTTTCCAGCGACGGCTTCACGAACACGGATTGAATGGCTCATACTGCCTGTTGCATCAAACACTCGCGAATGACGCGCACGACCTTGAAACCATGCGATGCGTCGGCCTTTCGCGTCAGGAATTGCTCGAACGGTTGGCCGGACCAAATACACTGCTCAACCTCAGCTATTCGTTGCATCCGCCCTTCCTCCGCCAGTTCGAGCGCCGGTTGTTTTGCGACCTCGATCCAAGCGAAATCTTTTATTGGATGACGAAAATAGAGATGGGCCAGACGCATCACCATGAATTCTGGACCATCGGTTTGAACAAGGGCGCGGCCGATTGCCGGCTCCCTTCTTCATCGCTCAACTGGCGAACTTTTTATCCGCTGGTCGATACCGAACTATTTCGCCCCCAACCGCCGCCGCGCCCGCCAATGAAATTCACGACGATCGGCCAGTGGTACTGGGGCGGGGGAGTGGAGGTGGAGGGCGAGTTTCCCGATCTCTCGAAGAAATTCGCGTTCGAGCCGTACCTTGATCTGCCGCGCCGGATTCCCTCCGCGATATTTGAACTCGCCATGAACTTGAACCGGGACGATCCGGAAATCGCGCGGTTGCGAGCGCGCGGCTGGCGCGTCGTGTCGCCGCATCGGGTAGCCCGAACTCCGGCTTCTTACCGGCGTTACCTGGCGAACGCGGCCGGTGAGTTCACTGCGATCAAGGGCGTGGACGTCGCCTGGCGCACCGGCTGGCTCAGCGATCGCGCCGCGGCTTTCCTGGCTATGGGGCGGCCCGTCATTACCGAAGACACCGGCGCCGGGGAATATCTTCCAGCGGAGAGCGGTTTCCGCTGCGTCCACGATCTCGCCAGCGCCGAAAGGGCCGCGACCGAAGTAATGGCCGATTGGCCCCGCTTTTCGCGAGACGCCCGCGCTTGCGCTGTCGAACTCTTCGATTCGGCAAAAAACCTCCGGAAAATCCTTAGTCTCTGAGCCGGGAATACGCCGAAAAACGTGCGGCGATTCCCCATTGCAAAAACATTTGAGGGTGTTACTCGTTCCCCGTTATGGCTGACTTGATGAAGGCAGATGAGGCGAAAGCCCGCCTGAAAAAGATCCCGGAATGGGAATTGGAGAAGAAGCACATCGAACGCACTTTCGAGTTTGACGATTTCTCCGAATCGATCGATTTCGTTAACGGCGTGGCCGAAGTGGCGGAAGATGAGGAACACCATCCCGACATCGACATTCGCTACAACAAGGTGCGCCTTGTTCTCTCGACCCACAGCAAAGGCGGCCTCACCGAGCTCGACTTTGGCCTGGCCGAGCGCATCGACACGCTCTCGGAGTAATGGCGCAATGCCGACTCGCGCCCGCGCGATCGTGGCCTGGCTCGTCGTGATCCTGACGGTTCTCGCCGTTTGGAAATTTACCGACTACCGGAATCAGCCGCCGGAGGTGAAGACACTTCTCGCCCCTCATCCGCGTCGATGAACTGAAACATCGTGTCGATCTCGGCCCGGTTCTCCATGCCGGCATCGCGCTTTCGGCGCGTGAGGATCTCGGCCGCCTCGTCGCGCCAACCGAACTTCTGCATGAACTCGTTCCACATCTTGATTTCATCGTCGGTCGGTCGCCGCCCCGCCGTTAACGCCCAATCGAGGATCTCGCCGTCGGTCGCGCCTTCGTTCACGCGCTTGGTCACCTCGCCGTAATCGAGATGCAGAAACGCGCAAATCTTCCTGTCGAATCCCTTGCCGAGGTTCGGCTGGTAATCCTCTGGAAGTTCGCCGCGAGCGTGCAGCCGGATCTTGTCGAGCATCCGGCCGAAGTAAACCAATCCGCCCACTTTCTCCGAGGGACTGCGCACCGGGAATTCCTTCATGCCTTGAGTCTCTGATTGCCTTGCGCTTTTTCAAGCGCGCGACAACCATTGGCTTGGATGGATCGCGTCGCCGGCATCGAAACGGAATACGGCTGTCTCGTCAGCAGCGATGAAGGCCGCGCCCATACAGACGCCTGGCCGGTCCGGGTGAAGAACTATCTGTTCCGGAAAGCGCAGGCCGGCGCGATCGACCTTCACTACCGCGACTACGAAGAGCCGCCCGGAAATGGCGGATTCCTTCTCAATGGCGGCCGGCTTTATCTCGACATGGGCCACATCGAGTACGCCTCGCCGGAGTGCCTGCATCTGCGTGACGTCGTCACCTACGACATCGCGGGCGACCAGCTCCTGCAGAAGGCCCTCCAGGATTTGGGCGCGGCCGAGCGTGTTTCGTTCATCAAAAACAATGTCGATCACAACACCGGGGCGACTTTCGGCTGCCACGAGAATTATCTGATGAAGCGTGAGGCGCAGTTCACGCCGCCGGTTCTCGGGACGCTGCTCGCTTTTCTCGCGACCCGCCAGATTTTCACGGGCGCCGGCAGGGTGGGGCAGGCGAACCCGCTCGCCTTTGATTTTCAACTGCCGCAGCCGGAAGCCCACGTCGATTTCCAGCTCAGCCAGCGCGCGGACCACATCGTTAACGACATCTACCAATGGGTCCAGTTCAACCGCGCCATCATCAACGCGCGCGATGAGCCGCTGGCCGATTACCGGAAATATCGCCGGCTCCATTTGCTCATCGGCGATTCCAACATGAGCCCGTTCGCCACGGCGCTGAAGATTGGCACGACCGCCTGCGTGCTCTCGCTTCTCGAAGATGGCCGGCTTCCGAAAAATTTTATTTTGGCCGACGCCGTCCAAAGCACGCGCGACGTTTCCCGGGATGCGACCGGCGCCTGGCTGGTGCGTCTCGAAAACGGCAAGACCATCGGCGCGCTCGACATTCAATGGCAATTCCACGAGCTGGCGCGCGCGCATCTCGGCGGGATCGACGAAGAAACGGATTGGTTGCTCGAGAGCTGGAGTTTCACGCTGGAAGCGCTGAGCAATAAACCCGAAGCGCTCATTGGCGGCGTCGACTGGATCACGAAGAAATGGCTCCTGGAGGCCTTCATGGAATCGGAGGGCATCGGCTGGGACGATCCGTGGCTGCAAAGCCTCGACCTGGAATATCACAACATCAATCCAACCAAGGGATTGTTTTTCGGCGTGAACCCGGCCAAGCGAATCGGCGAATGGAATAACAGTGTGCGGCAACCGGCCGCCAATTTTCAACCGCCCGCGAACACACGTGCCTGCGGCCGCGCCCAGGCCGTCGCCTGGTTTCAGAAGAGCGATCAGCCTTACGTCATTAATTGGGATTCGATCGCCTGCGACAACCGCGACTTCCTCGTCATGGGAAATCCATTCGACGTGTATGCCGAAGAAGTCGCGAAGTTTCTGTCGCAGCCTCGCGCCTTACGGCAAGCAAAGCTCGAAGAATAGCCCCCTGTGCGGGAGAGACGAACGCACGGCAGTGGTTTCCTCCGACGGCCTGAGGGCAGGCCGTCTCCATCAACTACTCCAAACGCTGCAACGAAGGCAGTCCGTAATTTTGTTTCAGCGCCTCCGCTTCCGCCTCGACCTGTTTCGCATCGAGCGCGATCTGCTTCGGATCTTCTTCTGTCTCGATAGTGATGAAACCGTCCACCGGGTTTTTCACTGCCTCGGCCAGGTCGGCGAGCGACTTCACTTCTTTCCCGTTGACCTTACGCACGCACAGATAGGCGATGTCGTCGTAACCAATCGTCGTGTTCGCCGGCAGCACCTGCGTTAACACCACGACGCGACGCTTGCCCTCTGGATATAGTTCCGATTGGAACCGGTCCTTATAGACCAGTCGCTGCGGCGCGTCCTTCATCCAGTTTGCGCCCCACTCGCGGAGGTATTGCCGGGAGAGCTCCTCGAAGATCAATCCGCCCAAAACACAGTAGAGCGGCGCGCGGTCCAGGTTGTAGGGCGGGATGACGTAATCATTCGCGTTCCGATGCTCGAGCTTGAGGTCGAGTTGCATCGGTTTCCCCGTGCGCTGGAGATGCAGTGGCAAGGTGTCGCCCGCAAAGGCCTTCGCGGTGATCAGGTTCGTGAACTCAATCTTGCCATAGAGAGGATCGACGTAGTTCCCGTTTTGATCAATCTCGTTGCTGCCGATGCCGACCACGATGTCGCCCACGTGTAACCCGGCCTTGGCGGCCGGCGAACTCGGATCGACGCTCGTCACATACACGCCCGCGGGTTTGCCGGTCTGTTCCGCGAACTTCCGCAATTGCGGGTCGCGGGTCGGGAAAAATCCGAAACCGGCCGAGGGAAAACCCTGATAGGGCTGCTTCTCCGCGTCTTTCAGAAAGTGCGCGATGACCGGCGCCGGGATCGCATCCACCACCTGCGTCCGTTGGTCGAACCGCAGGAGCAACGCGGCGAGCTTGTTGTTTTTCACCAGCGGCACCGTGTAGCTGTTGTCGCGATACTGGAGCGAGATGCTCACGCGATAGGTTAGGAATTGGCCGAGGTCCGCGGGATAACGCGTCATCTGGATCGTCGTGACCAGCCCTTCTGTCAGGACGAGCGCGCCGGTGGATTCGAGTTGCAACGCGGCGAGCCGATCGCCGACGACGGTGTCGAGCGCGAGTTGCAATGGCGTCAGGCCATCGAGAAATTTTTTGTCGGTCGGTTCGAGCAACGCCAGGTTCGATTCGTAATCGACCACGACGACATTGGCCGCGGTCTTATCGCCGGATTCCGCGCGCTCCAGCTCCACGTAATTCTGGTTAGCGACCAAATCCGCCGTCACCAGGACGCGGCCGTTCGAGAGTACGGCGCCCAGAGCGCGCTTCGAGAACGGCGCCTTCTTCTGCCACGGCCTGACGAAATCGTACGGCTGCCCCGTCACGTTCACGCGAACGAGCGAAAGCTCTTTCGGCTTCACCACCGTCTCCGGACCCTTGGGGGCAGTGGCGGCGGAAGTAGTCATCGCCAAAGCGATTCCCGCCAGCAGAACGATATGGAAACGGAACGTCTTCATCAGCCTTTGGTCTGGTCTGCCGGCGTCGGCTTGCTCGGCTGTTCCTCGAGATTCTCGTCCACCAACACGTTGTAACGGCTCTTGATTCGTTCGCGGGCCGATTCCACTTCCTTCGGATCGAGCACGAGCGGTGGCCCGTCACCGATCATCCGCACCACGAAGCGGTCGGTCTTTTCCGCGAAGGCGGCCGCGAGATCGTTCAACTTCCGGATCTTCTTCCCGTTCACTTCGTCCACGATGCTCCCACGATACGACGTCTGATAACTGTTGGTCGGGTCTGGAAG
>JALYIN010000035.1 GCA_030775765.1 Verrucomicrobiota bacterium | reverse complement strand
GGCGTGAGCCGCTCGCTTTCGCCATTCGGAATGATTTGCGGTTTGCCGTAGGGATCAATGTGGGCCACGGCGCAGAACGTCGTGCCGAGGTCGATTCCGATTACTTTTCGTCGAGTTATGGGTTGGGTCATTTCGCGGTGAAGAGAGGTGTGGGCGCCAGCACCCAGCGTAGGTGCAATTTCCATGCCCCCGTCCCGGGGCAATTCCCGGTATTTTTACTGGCGGCGCGGGACTCTTTTCCCGCGCCTATGCGAACCGTTTCGCGACCACTTCCTCCGGCCGCAACACTTGATCGCGCCAAAGAAATCCGCGTCTCACTCGCATGACGATTTGCCCGTCCTCTTGCGCGAAGTCCGCCGGCTCGAAGCTGATCACCCGGTGCAAGGCGCGATCGACGGTCTCCCTCGGTTCGATCTCACTAACCTCCATTCGATGCAGGATTTCCGTCAGCGAATGGATCGCGTTTTCCAGGTTATCCCGCCAGTGGCCGAGCGCTCCCCGCTTGCCTTCGTTCGCCTCGACCGCGGTTTGGAGTTGCGAGAGCAATCCGCTCAAGTCGTCGAACAGGATCACGAGATCGCGGATGAATGGTTTCTGGAGCGACTCGTGCAAAAAATTATCGCGATACTTGATCAGCTCGTCGTGGAGCGAATCGAAGAGCCGTTGGTTTACCGTGTCGGTATTCCGCAGCGCGACCAGGTGCTCGTCCATCGTGCGGAGCTGCTTGGCGAAATCGCTTTTCTCGGCGCTCTCGAGTTTTTCCAACCGGCCGAGAACCGCTTTCTCGAAGTTGTTCACCCGGCCATTCAGCGTCCGGAATTCCTGGATGATTTGGGCGAACTGTTCGCCGCTCATGCTTCCATTCCGCCCGCTTTCGGGCAGTGCCTTCTCCGCTTCCGCGCTCAGTTGCTGCATCGTCGATGCAAACTCGTCCGGGATCTCGATCTCCATTGGGCTCTTCATCGCGCGGAAAAAAATTTGCGGATCGCTTCGACGAGTCCAAGAATGTCGTGGCGCCTCGCTTCTACCGCTACGGCCAGCCCATGGTCGAGCGCCGTCTTGGAGGTGATCGGCCCGATGCTGGCGACCTGCATCTTCGGCGGCCAGGGTAATCCAAGCGCGAGAAAATTTTCGACTGTGGATGAGCTTGTAAATGTGATCAAATCTGCGCCTTCCTCCAATAGACGGCGCCGCGCGCCGATATCGTCGCGCGTCTCGGGCACTGTGCGGTAGGCGAATCCTTCGTCCACAATAGCTCCCAAAGCCGACAGCTCCCTGGGGAGCAAATCCCGCGCCTTCTCCGCGCGCGCGATCAGGACGCGCAAATTTTCGACGCCACCCTGCTTTTTAAACTCCCGCGCCAGCGATTCGGCCACGAATTCTTCCGGCTGGAGGTCCACGTGCATGCGAAAATCCTTGATTCGTTGCGCTGTCGCCGGTCCGATCGCCGCGATCCGCGCGCCGCCAATCTCGCGCGCGTCGTCGTAGAGTTTGTAGAAGAGATCGAAGAAGGCATTCACGCCGTTAACGCTCGTAAACACGATCCAGTCATAACCGTGCGCGTCCTGCACCAGCTCGGCGAACGCACGCAAATCCGTCGGCGGCTCGATCCGGATCGTCGGCAGCTCGATCACATCGGCACCGAGCCCGCGCAATTGCTCGGTTAACACGCCGGCTTGCGCGCGCGTTCGCGTTACGACGATCCGCTTGCCGGATAGTGGCCGGTCTTCGAACCACTTTAATTGTTCGCGCAACGTTACGACATCGCCAAAAACGGCGATCGCGGGCGCGGCGAATTCTGCGACGGTCACGCGCTCTGCGATGTTCTCCAAAGTCCCGACGAGAGTTTCCTGCCGGCCGGTCGTGGCCCATCGAATCAACGCCACCGGTAAATCTTTCCGCATACCGTTCGCCATCATCTCGCGCGCGATCGCGCCGATCCGCTCGACACCCATCAGCATCACTTGCGTGCCGCCGAGTTTTGCCAGCGCGCTGAAGTCGATCGCGCTCTCGGATTTCTCCGGGTCCTCGTGCCCGGTGAAAAAAGTGACGTGCGAATTCTTGTCGCGATGCGTGACCGGAATTCCCGCATAAGCCGGGCCCGCGATCGCCGAGGTGACCCCCGGAACAATCACCAGCGACAGCCCGGCTGCCGCCAGCGCCTGCGCTTCTTCCCCGCCGCGCCCGAATAGAAAGGGATCGCCGCCTTTCAGCCGAACAACGTTTTTCCCTTCGCGTGTTTTTTCCACGAGCACCCCATTGATTTCATCCTGCGTCATCGTGTGCGCGCCCGCTTTTTTGCCGGCGAAAATCAGTTCCGCCTTTTCCGGCGCCCAGCGCAGCATCTCGGGATTGCAGAGGTAATCGTAGATAATGACTTCCGCCTGCTCGATGCACTCCTTCGCTCGCAGCGTCACCAATCCGAGATCACCCGGGCCCGCGCCGACGAGAAAACATTTCCCACCCTTCTCAGCCATTAATTCTCTCCCATAATTCCCTCGCCAATTCTTTCGGCGCCGAAATGTCATCTTCCACGCGAGCCGTGCGCGGTTCAACGCGCGGTTGCTCGAAAAACTGCGCCCGGACGGTCATTTTCGTTCCGGCGATCGCCGCCAGAACACCAACCGGTGATCCACAATCCCCCTGAAGCAAACGGAGGAATTCGCGTTCGGCCTCCAGGCACAAGAAGGTCTCCGCGTGGCTCACGGCGTGGATAACGTCCTTGCTGTCATGATCATCGCTCCGCACTTGCAGCGCGATAATCCCCTGCCCGCCCGCCGGAAGGAATACCTCCGGCGATAACGTTTCCCCACGAAGAGAAACGCCCTCAAATTCAAAGTCGCCGCGAGTTAGATTGTAGCCCAATCGTTCCAGGCCGGCGCGCGCGAGCACGATCGCCTGCCAGTCGCTGTGCAGAAATTTTCGCACACGCGTCGGCACATTGCCGCGCAGATCGACCATTTCGACTTCGGGATATTTCCATCTCAACTGGTGCTGGCGGCGCACGCTCCCGGTGGCAATCGGTCCTTTGGCTTCGCCGGATTCCTTCCGGATCAGAACGTCCTCCACCGAGGCACGAGGCAGGACGGCGCCCAGTTCGAGCCCCTCGGTCATCTCGCTCGGCAAATCTTTCGCGCTGTGAACCGCGACATCGATTTCACCGGCCGCCAGCGCGCGTTCGATTTCGCCGGTGAAAAACCCTTTACGCCCGGCGCGAGGATCAAGCGGCTCCTCCGTTCGCGTATCACCGCGTGTGGAAATAATCTGCGTCATCACTTCAATATCCGGCCACGCCTGCCGGAGCGCCGCCTCGACCATGGCGGTTTGCTTGCGCGCCAACTCGCTTCCACGCGAACCAAGAATGATTTTCTGCGAAGCCGGCGCGCTCATGGAGCGCTACGATTCCGACGCCAGGGCGCCGGGGGCAAGCGGCGTTACGCGAAAGTCAGCCCTGGCAAAGCGCGCGGCGAAGTCCGAGACGTGATCGGCAATGATCTTTTCCGCCGCCGCCGTTTGCTCGCGACGCATCGCGAGAGATTGCTCGGCGATCGATTGCAGCGAGTCGATGTCGTAAAGATAAACGCCGTCCATGTCATTCACCTCCGGCGAGACGTCTCGCGGCACCGCGATGTCGATGATGAAAAGCGGCCGGTCGGCCCGGCCCCGAAGCATCGGCGCCAAAAGCTCCCGCGTCAGTAGCGGTTCATCCGCCGCCGTGGAGGAAATCAGGATGTCGATCTCACCGCATTGCGCGGCCCATTGATTGAACGGCACGGCACAGCCATGGACGAGCGCCGCGAGGTCTTCGGCGCGCGCGAAGGATCTATTGCTCACGCGAATGTCAGTCACGCCGCGCGAACTCAACGCGCGCGCGGTCCGTTCACTGGTTTCACCCGCGCCGAGAACGAGCACGCTCCGCTCGCGCAGATCGCCAAAGATTTTTCCCGCGAGTTCCACCGCAACCGAGCCCACCGAGACCGCGCCGCGCGTGATGTCGGTGGTGCTGCGGACTTGCTTCGCCACGCGAAACGCCCGCTGAAAGAGCCGATGGATATGCGGTCCCGCGCTGCCCGATTCGCGCGCGCCTTCATAGGCTTTCTTCACCTGTCCCAGAATCTCGGTCTCGCCGATCACCATCGAGTCCAGGCCAGCCACGACGCGAAATAGATGGGTGGCGCACGCTTCGCCTTCGTAACGATAAAACGCTTCGCCGTTTCCCGCTTCCTCCGCCCCCGAATCGCGCAAGACCCGAATGACCTCGTCGGTCGCCACCGGTTGCTCCGCCGAAGCGTAGACCTCCACGCGATTGCAGGTCGTCAGCAGGAGCGTCTCCTTGCATCCGCCGGAACGTCGCAACCCCTCCTCCGAACCAAGCCCGGCGTAGCGCTCCCGCGTTTCCACGTTTGCGGTGTGATGGCTGATACCGACGCAAAACAGTTTCATCACGAAGGGTGAGTTTGAGAAACGAAGTTGATCGCCCACAGGACCGAGACCGCCGCGGTGAAGGCGAGGATGCAGAGAGCGGCGATCCGTTTCGGCGCCAGCCGATGCAAATGCCGCCCCTGGAGGATCGTGCCGTAGAAAATCCAGACCGCGAACGCGCAGATCATTTTCACGCGCGGCAACGGCTCACCGGTAAAAAACCCGCTCACCAGTCCCACCGTGTAGAGCGCGAACCCGAGCCAAAGCAGCCGAGTCAACGCCGAGAAAAGGTTCGTGAGCGGCGGCAGATGGTAAAAGATGGAATGCAACCGATGCGTCTTCAGTTGCCGTTCCTGGACGAGGTACATGACGCCGGCGACGCCCGCGAGCGCGAACGCCCCGTACGCGATCATCGACATCGAGGCGTGAAACTCGAGCCATGGATTGACGTTCAAGCGGACCGAATGCCGGACATCGATCGGCGCGAGGAGCGCGAACGCCTGAATGAGCAGGACCAGCGGCGCGGTGAAAGCGCCCATGAGCGACAGCCGGTAGGCCGACCCGATCGCAAGGTAAATCAGCGCCACCGACCAGGCGAGGAAGATAAAGACTTCGAAGAGGTTCGTGATCGGGCAGCGCCCCAGGGAATGACCGCGGACGTAAAGGAACGCGCTTTGGAGAGCGAACCCCAGGGCAATTGCGAAGAAGTTAAACCGGCGCGGAAGGAAAACGCCCTCGCGCAGGGTCGCCAGAGTATGCGCGACCGCGACTAAAAAACACAAAGTGGAGCCAAGGAGAAGCTGCCGTTCCATCGCGAGCACTCATCTTAGGGGGACGGCTACCGGTTAGCAAACTACCTCCGCTTCTCGGTCCCGCGTTCCCCTGGACCTTGTCGACTTTTCAAGTGCGGGCCTCATGCGTGCGAGGCGTTGACGTTTTCGGGTCGTTCGCTAGCGTCCCCGGCAATGACTTCCGATTCATTAGAAAAATTGCGCGCCGCTGTCCGCGACGTCCCCGATTTTCCGAAACCAGGAATTATCTTCAAGGACATCACGCCGATCCTGGCCAACGGGAAACTTTTTCGCTCAGCGATCGAGGCGTTCCTGGAGCAATGCCGCGGCAAGCAAATCGACAAAATTGTCGGGATCGACGCGCGCGGATTCCTGTTTGGTTCGGCCGTCGCCTACGATCTCGGGGTTGGTTTCGTGCCGCTGCGGAAGAAAGGCCGGCTGCCTTACAAAACCGAGAGTGCGAAATATTCGCTCGAGTACGGCGAGGCCGAGATGGAGTTGCACATCGACGCGATCGAACGCGGGGAAAAGATTGTGTTGATCGACGATCTCCTGGCGACGGGCGGCACGTCGGCATCCGCCGCGACGTTGATCCGCAAAGTCGGCGGCGTTTTGCTGGAAGCGCAGTTCCTCATCGAACTGGAATTCTTGCACGGCCGCAAAAAGCTCGAGTCGACGCCAGTGGTTTCGTTTCTGAAGTACTGAGCGTCAGCTCTCGTGACAGCTGCAGGCGTCGCCGCACCCTTGCTGCGCGACGATGACTTCCATTTTGATGTCCTGGAGCGCGATCTGGTCGTGGATCAGATTCAATAACCCGAGCGCCCGCTTGTCCGGCATGTGATCGCACCGCAGCTCGATGCGAGCGGCTTTGCCCGTCAGCTCGGGATGCCCGGCAATCATTTCGCCATCGAGGAGGAAAGAAACGTAGGCATTGAATTTCTCCTGGAGTTCATGGAGCCGCTCATCGGAACCGTCCCAAGGCCGCGGCTCGTTCATCGCGAGAAGCACCTCGTCCGTCTTCTGGTCCACACCGAACAGATCGATCACCGCCGCATTCGCCACGCCGGTCATCTCGTGTTCTTGCTCTTGCTCTTGCTCACCCATCGAAGAAACGTCCAACGTCCAACGTAGAACGTCCAACGCTGAATGGCAGAACCTTCGCCCGGTGCCATAATCTAGACCATGTTTCGCCTGACACTGACTTGCGTGTTCCTGATCGCGACCCACGCCGTCGCCCAATTCACTCCCGCGCTCCTGCAAAACAACAGCTATTGGGGCGACGGCAAAGCCGAGTTCAACATCTACGACGCCCAGATCGCGCGCTACGGAATCCCCCGCCCGACCGAAGTGCTGCACATTCTCGTGCGCGAGCCGTTCGATCCGAAACAGCTCGTGAAACCGGATAACCCGAACCAGGCCGACGCGGTCCAGGTACTGAAGCTAAACCAGATCCTCCACGTCCCCACGGGCCTCTACGTCTACCAGCAGATGCACTCG
>JALYIN010000034.1 GCA_030775765.1 Verrucomicrobiota bacterium | reverse complement strand
GTCTGAGCCGCCTTACGGGCGAAGGGGCCCGGAGCGATATGCTCGCGGTGTGCGTGGCCGACAATGGCCAGGAGTTCGACGCCCGAACCCTTCAAGATCACGCGAGTCCCCATACGACAAGCGACCTGCTCTACAAAAACGCTCTGAACGATCGGGCACGAAATACTTTCGGCGGCCTGATCCGCGTCGAGCCCCACGCCCATTTCACCGATGCCTACCAAAAGGTGCGCAATCTTTTGCTGAGCGACGATGCCGAGGCCAATTCAATGCCCGGCCTCGAAATCCTGGCCGATAACGTGAAGTGCAGTCACGGCGCCACCTCCGGCCAGCTTGGCGAAGATGAAATGTTTTACCTGCTTTCCCGCGGCATCCCCGCGCCCGTGGCGAAGCAGCTTCTCGTAAGCGGCTTCCTGAACGAAGTCGTCGATCGCCTCGACCATTCGGCGATCGCGGGATACATCCACGAACTGATCGAAGCGAAATTCGCGCGCCGCTAGGCGAGCGTCTGGTCATCCCGAGGCTGGCGCAGCGCGCCGAGGGACCTCACAAGCGCTCAATCGCTTCCGCGTAACAACAGGCGGACTCGTCAAGCGACGCGTGGGTTTTCGCGATAGCGCAAATCTGCAGTTGTGAGGTCGGCGCTCCTCCCATGGTCGCGGTCCCGTCTGCGCGACTCGGGATGACGTCGCTTCGATACTCGGCAATCGTTTACGGCACGTTGTAAACTTCCACCAGGGCCACACCGGTGGTGTTGCCGCTGCCGCGGACGATGGCGGTGTAGTTGCCGGGTGCTACCGTCTCCAGCAACGCGGACTCGCGATCATCGCCGGGCTGGAGGCCAAGAGCGACGAGCTCTGTCGGCTGTCCGTTTTTCAGTCATCGTTCGACCGGATTACGACGCCGTTTGCGTTTACGAGACCAAGGGTCGGATCGCTCTCGCGCCAATTTTTACAGCATAGCGGGCCCCGCGTAATACGGCGCAGTCCGGTCATCCCGGCTGGCCATTAATTACCGGCGGAGCGCACAGAGGACGCAGAGGAGGAAATTATTCTGGTTATCCTCTGCGCTCTCCGCGGTTAAGTTGCTTTCTTGGGATCGCAAGCTGGAAGCTTACGCTACTACTGCACGTTGTACACTTCTACTAATCCGACACCCGTCGTGTTGTCCTTTCCGCGCACGATGGCGGTGTAAGCGCCGGGTGCCAGCGACCGCAGCACCGCGCTCTCGCGCGGGTCGTTAGGGGCAAGCTTATTTGCCTGGATCTCCGCCGCTGCCGAATCCTGCTGCCAGTTGTCATTGAACACCAAGAGCGCGCCGTTGCCATCGTGTAACTCGAGTGTCGGATCTTGCAGTGATCCGGAGACTCCGAAATTCACGAGGGTTGGGCCAATGGCGCGCACTACTACTTTGCCGTTGCCGCCGCCTCCGAGGATGAATCCCCCGATCATCGCATTATCGCCAGCGTCAACAAAGCCGCGGGTGCTGATGTTCGCTGCCTTCGAGTTCGCGATCTCGGAAAGATCGTACACTTCGACTAATCCAACCCCAGTAGTGTTATTGTTACCGCGAACAATGGCAGTGTAGCCTGCGCCGTTGGCAGGCAAAGTAGTAACGATCGCCGATTCGCGGTTATCAGTTGGTGCGATTCCCGTGAGTTCGACTTTGTTCTGGTCAGTCTTCCAGTCGTCGTTGGTAGCGATTATCGCGCCGGTCGAGTCGTGCAGTTCTAGGATCGGATTCTGCAACGCCCCCGGCACTCCGAAGGCGGTGAGCGATGGCCCGATGCCGCGAATCATTACTTGTTTAGGGTCTTTACCCGTGAGAATGAAACCTCCAATCATCGCTTTGTCTCCTAGCTGCACGCTGAGGCGGGTGGAGATGTTCAGGAGCTGGCTGGCTGGGTTAACAAAAGGGGCGGCCGTGGTTGCCAGAACAAAGGGGCTCAAAGAATCCACCCGTGCGCAAACTTGCCCGCCTCCCGGGCTAAAGTCCAGGCGATAGGTGCGGTCGACCAACACTCCATTTTCTCGATGCAACACTCGAAGCGGGGAAATAGTGCCCCCACCCGTACTGAATGGTCCGTGAAAACAGACTTCGATTGGCGGGACGACCGTGGCGGTCGTATGAATTTCGTAAGCGAGACCGCCATTGACGTCGTAGCCGCTGGGCGGCGACCCAGCTGAGCTAGGATCGATCGCCACAACGCTCGTTCCTCCTGGGGCAGTAACATTCGAAAACGTCACAGAAGCATTGCTGGAAGGAAATAGCGTAACATTAGATCCGACATTCGTATTATCCGAGTGAGGCACGATAGATAGCGCTGGCGCATAAGCTAAGTTGCCAATTAAGGTGCCCTTTATGAGTGCGCCAGACGTCGCATCATACTCATCGATGCGGCCGGAAGAATCGCGGACGGTGGGTTCGCCTCCCAGAAGAAATAAGTGTCCGTCACTAATCCCAATGTCCATCACACTCTGTAAACCGGTAATGAGCGTTGCGTTCACCGTCGCCCCCGAAGTCGTGTACTGGCTTATAGTGATGCCGCCGGGTTCACCGGCGCGAGCGGGGCGAGCGGCAAACACCCTGTCACCCTGAATCGCAAACAACCCCGTTCCAGTGATCAGCGCGTCGTTTACGACGTCACCGGAGGTGGTATATTCGATTATCCGGCCATTGGTGGAATCGGTGCACCCGACGAAGATCTTCCCATCCGATACCACGAAGCTATTGCCCTGAAAGGGGAGGGTAATAAATGCAGTGTTCACGGTCTCTCCCTCAGTCGTAAACTTCCCAACGGTCGAGGGACCTGGTTCGCCCCGGCGAGGTTGTATTAAGACGAAAAGGTCCTGCCCCGATACCGCCACATCGACCGGGTCACCTTCGATAATGATCTTACCAATTTTTATCGTTTGTCCCGACGTAGTATATTCATCGATTTGTCCCGGGTAAACTG
>JALYIN010000033.1 GCA_030775765.1 Verrucomicrobiota bacterium | reverse complement strand
GCACGACGCCGCCTCGATCTCGAGTCGAAGCAAATTGATTACAACTGATGTCAAACGTCCGCGCAATGTCGATGTGCCGCGCGCGGCCGCCATTTTGTATGGCGATTGGGGCACGAGCAAAGCCTATGTCATCGGCCTGGCCTTCGCGGTCGGAGGTTATGCCTCCTTCTGGCTGATCGCTGCGATGTGCGTCCTGACCGCGCTGGTCGGGATCAACTACATCGTTATTTGCCGGCTGTATCCAGATGGCGGCGGTGTTTACGCGAGCGTCCGCCATCGTTCTGAAGTTATTTCAATCGTCGGCGCGTTCCTCCTCATCGCGGATTACTTAGTCACCGCCGCCATTAGCGCGCTTTCGGCGTTCCAGTATCTCGGTGTGCCGCATCCGGAGAAATTTGCCGCGGCCGCGATTCTCGTGATTGGCTTGCTGAACCTGCTCGGCCCAAAACACACCGGCGGCCTCGCGTTCCTGATCAGCGTTCCGACTGCGATTGTCGTCGTCGTTCTCGGCTTGTTCAGCCTGCCGCACCTTCCGGCTGCGATCGGCCATCTCCAGCCGCTCACCGGCGGGTTCTTCCACAACTGGACCGGCTTCGTCGGGATCGTGCTCGCGCTGTCCGGCGTGGAAGCAATCGCGAACACCACCGGCGTGATGCGCCTCGACCGCGGGAGCACCAACGCCAAACCTTCCGTGCGCAAGACCTCCACCCCGGCGCTGCTCTGGGTCATGATCGAAGTCTGCGTCTTCACCGCACTGCTTGGTCTCGCTATGCACGCGCTCGGCGGGTTGCAGGTCGCCGATGGCGACGTGAACGCGCCCGGCGCTTCTGGCGTGCGCGACTACATGCTCCGCTACATGGGCGAGACGTTCGTCGGTGGGGCAATCAATCCCCCGGTCGGGCACATCTTTGGCTTTGCCGTCAGCATCACCTTCGGCTTGCTCCTCCTGTCCGCGGTGAACACTGCCATTGTCGATTTAATCACTATCCAATTCCTCATGGCGCGCGATCGCGAGCTGCCGTCGTTCTTCCAGCGGCTGAATAAATGGGGCGTTCCGAGCTGTGGAATGATCCTGGCCACCGTCGTCCCGATGGTGCTCGTGGTTGCCGTGAAAGACATGGCCGGCCTGGCGGATCTGTATGCTGTAGGAGTCGTGGGTGCGATTGCGACGAACCTGGGCGCCAGCGCGACCGACTGGAAGCTTGTCATGAAAACGTGGGAAAGGACGTTGATGTTCGTGACGTTCATCGTGATGGCCGCGATCGAGATGTCCCTTCTGATCGACAAGCCAAACGCACGCTACTTCGCAGTCACCATCCTTGCGGTCGGACTGATCTTACGCGGACTCGTCCAGGAGCGGAAGATGAAAAAGGAGGCCGCGTCCTCGCCTTTGCTAGGACCGACCGCAGTCGAACTTTTGGTACCGCCGGCACCCGGCTCCGAGCCGGTATTCGCAAGTAATGAATCCATCTTGTGCGCCGTCCGAACCGCTGGACGCACGCTGGATTTTGCCATGAGAGAAGCGCGGGAAACCGGTCGGCGCCTTTATCTTTTGTTTGTCCGCGAGCAACGGTTCATGACCGAACAGGACCGCAGACGAAAGTGGCAGGAAGATCCCGAGGCGAGCGAGATTTTCGCCGCCGCCAGAGCGCGGGCTGGCGACCAGCCGCCATTGTTCTGTTACGCCGTGAGCGAATCGGCGGCCGAAACGATCGCCGACATCGCCGCCACCCTCGGCACCTCGCGTCTCATTGTGGGCGCGCCGAACCGAAACGCCCTCGTCAGCATGCTGCGCGGGAACTTGGTGCGTGAAGTTTCGAACTTGCTCCCAGACGATATCGACTTGCTCGTTTACGCCTAAGTGATTCCTCCACACATTACATTAAAACGGATATTCCGTCGCGGAATTCCGCATTTGAAGCTCAGTATTCACGCACATCCAGAACGGCTTCCTCCGAGTCGTAACCATCCGCCACCCTTCTTCAATTGTCCGCCGTTCCAGCCAGTGCACGAAACGCAAACGGTCGAAAAAATGCGAGTTGCCCGTCGAAGCGTACCGTTTTCCCTTCATTAGCGTTATCGCTACCTGCTAGGGGAGGGTAACGGCCTCTGGCGCTCATGGCTGACCTTTACCATGTCGAAGTCGCCGCTGATGGCGCATTCGACTACGTAACTAACGATACCTGCGATCAAAATGAAACAGGGCTTGTGAGTGTGACGGGCGGTCAGCGCGCTTTTTCCCTAAAGGGCGTACATCCCTTTAAGAGGCAGGGACTTTGATTAAGTCTGCCGGGTTGAGCCCAAACTCTCCTCGGTGCGTCATAAATTCCTCGATCACAATTTGAACCAAGGCGCGATCGGAATTGCGAGCACTGCAGCCGCGAGCCCTAATAGCGGCCCCGCCGCGAGCGTGAAGAAACGTTCACGCCGATGCGCCGAATTCTCGATCTATTGAAGGTTGCAAGGGCGTTGCA
>JALYIN010000032.1 GCA_030775765.1 Verrucomicrobiota bacterium | reverse complement strand
GTCCAGGCGTGAACGATGTCGGGCGCGCGACCGTCCGGGAAGACGGGCGACCAGTCTCCGTCCACCTGGTCAAAGCGCTGGAGGGAATAATTTTGCTCGCCGAGACCCGCATCGCGGTCAGACGCGTTAGGAATCGCCACCGCGGTGAAGTGCCCAAGGGCGGCGAGCTGATTGGCGAAATTGTGGACGTGAACCGCGCTGTTCGCGCTGAAATCGTGATAGAGGACGAAGAGGATATTCACGCGGAGCAGCGGCTGTAATCGCCGCGGTGCAGGTCGAGGTTTCGATTGTAGTAAGGATCGCCCCGATCAATCACGTCCTCCCATTGATCGAGCAGCAACGTTCGATCGACCATATCGTAATAACTGCGGCGCGAAGTGTATTCGTGATGCAACAACAGCGCCTGCGGAGTGCAGACGATGCGAAGACCGCGCGCGCGTAACCGCAGGCACAGATCCAGGTCCTGGTAGGCGGTGAAGAAATGCGGATTGAATCCTCCGACCTCGGTGAAGAGCGCCTTGCGGATCATCAGGCAGGCGCCGGTTACAGCGGTCACCTCGCGGGCGCAAGCCAGACTGCCGGCGTAACCATCGACGTCCACGGGAAATTTCCGCATGAGATGATCAGCCGTCCCGCGCATCCCCAAGACTACGCCGGCATGTTGTACGGTTCGATCTTTGTAGGCCAGCAGGGCTCCTGCTGCGCCTACATCCGGTTGTTCCGCATAGTAAGCCAGGTGTTGCAGCCAATCGGCCGTGACTACTTCGGTATCGTTGTTCAGAAAAACAACGAGCTCACTCTCCGCCTCGGCTGCGCCCAGGTTGTTTGCGCGGGAGAAGTTAAAAGGATCAGGAAAATGTATGCGCCGGACGGGATAGTCGCGCATCAATTGCAGGGCCCGTTCATCGGTCGTGTTGTTATCCATGACAATCACTTCAAAGGTGGGATAGGAGGTTTGTTTGAAGAGGCTTTTCAAGCAGCGATCGAGGACGTCCGGAGCATTCTTGCTCGGGATGATGATGGTGACGCGCGATGAGGCGGCGCTTTTGCCCGGAATGAATTTCAAGCGGTGAGGCAGCGGCGCTTGCTCCGCGCGGGCCGGGAGGCGAAGGCGCTCGAGATGGGCGTTCACCGCCCGTTCCTGCAAAAGGCCGATCTTTGGTTTTGCTCCGGGACTTTCCGCGATGCTCCCCGGCGTTTTCCTCCAGTGGTAGAGAATGCGGGGGACGTGACCGATCCTGGGGTTCGTCTCGCTCAAGCGAAGCATGAACTCGTAATCCTGCACGCCGTCGTAGCTCGAATCGAACCCAGTCTTGAGGGCCAGGTCTCGTTTTACGCAGAGCAAGTGCCCGACATACATCACCCCGCGAAAGTATTCAGGAGACCATGCTGGTTTGAAGAACGGTTCGACCAACCTACCAGTCGCGTCATCGAGCTTGTCCTCGTCGGAGTAAACCATGTCGTAGCCGTGGCCCAGTTTCTCGTGGATCGATTCCAGGGCAAGCGGATGAAGAAGGTCGTCGTGATCCAGAAAGCAAACATACTGCCCGCGAGCCTGCTCGAGGGCGTGGTTCGTCGCGGCGCTTATACCGGTGCCGGGCGAAGCACTGACCTTGAGCCGCGGGCTCAGCGTGCTCAAAGATTCCAGGAGTTGCCTGGTTTCCGAATTCCCGGAGCCATCGTCGGCGATGCACCATTCCCAATTGAGAAAAGTTTGGTTGAGGATGCTCACGGCTGCCTCGGTCAGCCATTCAGGCTTCGTATTGTGGCTAGGCGTAAGGAGGCTGAAGACAGGTGTCTCGCTCGCGACTCGAGAGGCATGATCGCGGAAACCCGGCTGGATCAACGCAAATGCCTTGCTCGCGGACAGGGCGGGAAGTTTCAGGATCGTTTCGACGGGCTCTGGCGAGCGGTCCGCTGCTTCATCGAGTTCATCCAAGCCAGGGGTTGTCGCTCGCTTCAACTCGACGCTAAAAAAAGGTTGCCAGTCCGAACCGTGTTCGATGGCTTCCAGTTGCACGCTGGAATTGCCGGGAGGGACCTTGAGTTCCAGGGTGAATCCGCTCTGCCGCGCTGTTGGGTGTTCGGGAAAAGATGCAGCCACATCAAACCGCTTCAGCCCGTAACGCGCGAGCCGCGCCTTCTTCCCAATCTTGGCGCGGATTCCGGCGATTTGCCGGCCGCTGCGCGAGAAACACCAGCCTTTGACAAGAAGGACGTCGCGATTGGTTGTCCATCGCTTGGGTAGATCGACGGTGAACGCGAAGTCACGCGACTTCTCGGCAGGGCGCGCCTGTCTGCTCGATCGATGGAATAGTTTCCAAATCGGCTTAACCGTCTTCCACACCGCGGACCGCTGAATCTGCTCGAGCAGTTTCTCGCGGCCGCTTAACTTTGCCGTCACGTCAGCGCGCCGCGCCTTTTGGTCCCAAGCCTCGCGTTCGGCTTCATCCACCCGCAGCCGCAACTCCGCCGCGTCCGCCTGGAGCAAACGCGCGAGAGTTTTGAGGGCATTGACACGTTCATGAACGGCTTCCAAAGCACGCGGGTAGGAGCCGGTGGCCGACGGCATGCCCATTTGCGTGCGAAGCTTGACGAGCGAACGACGGAGCTCGTCCAACTCGGCATTTAGCTGGTGTAGATGTTCGTCTGGATCAGGCACAACCCGACTGACTTTGGCGTCAGTGGGAGTTAATTCAAGCCTTCCTGACGGCTCCCTGAAGTCCTTAGAAAATGTACGCTTCGACCACGCCTATGCCTGCGCCGCCATTCTTACCGCGGACGATAGCGGTGTAGGCTCCTCGCGCCAAGGCATTCTGGTAAATCGCGGATTCGGCATCGTTCGACAATTGAAATCCCAGCCGCTGAAGCGTGGCTGCGTCGGGCGAATTTTTCCAATCGTCATTGGAAGCGATCATCCCGCCATTGGCGTCATGCAGCTCAAGCATTGGATCGTTTAGAGGATTCGCGATTCCTAAAGCACCAAGCGAAGGACCGAGCGCTCGTAGAATGACCTGGGTCTGCCCGGTGCCACCTTGCAAAATGAAGCCGCCGATCATCACGTTGTCGGCACTTTGCACGAATCCTCGCGTGCTAATATTTGCCAGGGTCGAGACGGGGACGGGATCGAGGTCGTAGATCTCGACGAGGGCGATCCCTGTGGCGTTGTTCGCTCCTTTGACGATTCCCGTATAGGCCCCCGGATCCAAGGTGGCGACGATGGCAGGTTCCGCCGGGTGAGCCGGCGCGATGCCCGTTCCCATGATGTCGAAAGACTGCTCTGCTGTTATCATCCCGCCCACTTGGGTTGTTTGCCAGTTATCATTACTTCCCAGGAGCGTGCCGGCGGCATTCCGCAGTTCCAAGGTCGGATCTTGAAGCGTGCCTCCGAGGATTGCGTTAAGCGAGGGACCGACCCCGCGAATGATGACGCGCTTAGGAGTCGAACCCTGAATGATGAAGCCACCGATCAGCACACTTTGTCCCGTGCCCACCGGAAGCCGGGTGGCGATATTCGCCGCTACCTTTTGCGGTGTCGGGGGGGTATTGAACGCAACATTACCGACCATCAATGTGTGGTTCCCGTCGGTCATTGAAGGAATGACTCCGCTGCTGGTCCGTTGCAACACCCCGTCCACATAAGTGGCTCCACCGCTCGAGGCGAAAACAAGATTCGAAGGGATGGGGACCGCTTCTCCCGGCGCGCCGGTTTGCAAAACCGCAGGAGGGATCATCAGGATCGCGCCCACCATGGGCGCAGAAGTAGGCGTGGTGTTTCCAAACGCTTTGTGGTCCTGGGTGCCATCAGAACGACTGAGGATGAGATTGTTCAATCCGTCCGTCGTGAGGTTCCCGGAAACCTGGCTGAAGAAAGCGGGCTGGGCGGAAGAAAAGAACTGGTTATTTCCGTAGCCGACTCGGTTAAAAGGCGTATTGAGCCGATCTCCTTCCCAGCTCGTCGGACCGCCCGTGTTTTTGCTCAGAACGCAATTCTGAATCAAACCGTCGAGGTTCATGTCGGGGACCCCGTCTCCCGAGGCTGCCCCCGGGGCCGTGCCGAGCGCGCCTCCCTGACCGCTCGAGGTAGATGCATTCTCCACCAAGCTGGAGTCATGCAGATCGAGCGTCCCCCCGAACATCGCGATGGCGCCGCCTAGGGAACCGGCCCGGCAACCGGCGATGATACTGTTTTGAATCGTGGCAACGGATGCCTGGACAAATTCCATGCCTCCGCCCAGGTCGGTAGTGGAGCAGTTTTCGATGATTGAACCATCCATAATCAGCTTCGTGAATGCACCGGCGACGGCGCCAGCGGAGCCGGGGATCGATCCACTATTCGTCGTGACCAAGTCGGCGAAGGCAACTCGAGTGAGATTAACCACGGCGCGATTACTCTCGACGGAGCCGTTCTGCTTCACGCCATTTAGTCCGTAGGCGGCATTCAAGTCCCCCGAGGCCACGATCGCTCCACCTTGCATCGCATTCTTGGAAATGCCGTCGCCGCGAAACAGAGTGTCCCGCACGGTCAGAGTTATCGAGCGCCGATTGGTTGTCCCAAAGTCCGTGGTCGACTCGACGATGTCGGCAGATAACGCAATAATCGAACCGCCGAGGCTCTCTCCGATCTTCGTGCCGTCCGCGTGATTCCGCAGGAAAACGCAACGGTCGATCTCCGTGTTTGCCCGGTAACTGCTGATGGCTCCGCCTTGGAGGGCGAAATTGTCGATGAACCGAGTGTTGGTGAAGGTGCCGGTCGCCTGGTCTTCAAGATGGATGGCGCCGCCTAGCGGAGCCGAGTTGATGTTTACCGAAGGATCGTTTGCCGCCGAGTTGGCTAGGAAAAGGCAATTGTTTGCAATCACCTCGGCGGTGGGGACGTTGAGCGGGTTTTTCCAGTGACCGCCGGCGTAGATTACGCCACCGGCAAAACCCGCATGGTTATCTTGGAATCGGCAACTATCGATACGAATCGATGAATCGCTGTCAAAGATCGCGCCGCCGATCGCGGTTTGAGTGTGATTGGGCACATTGGTGCGGTTTCCAGTGAAGGTGCACTCCCGAAAGAAACTTCGCGACGTGACCATCGCGATGGCGCCACCGTAATTAGGCGAAGTGTTGCCGGTAAACGTGCATTGCAAAAACGTGGCCGTGGCGCTCTCGAACCAGATGGCGCCGCCGCCGGAAATGGAGCCATTCGCCTGGTTGTTTTGAAATACGCATGAGGTAAACGTCGCATTGTTCCGGACGATCGTGAGCGCTCCTCCAATGAAATTATTGGTGGAGGTTCCGCCGGAGAAAGTCAGTCGTTCGAAGCTGATGGTGTGAGCGGTTTTGCCAGGAGAGTTTGCAATGCGCAGAATGTCGGTAGTTCCACCTCCGCTTAAGGTGACGCTGGCAGCAGCGGCCGCGCGAATGGTAAATCCTTTGCCATAGTCCAAAACAGTAAAACCACCGGAGGGTGCGGTGTAGGTGCCGCCGGCCATTTCGATGACGCCACCGTCGGAGACCTCTGCAATCGCATCTTGCAGGGTCGCTTTATCAGCCGGAACACGCACCAAGCCGGACGCGCCGAGCGCGAGAGAACTGCTCCAGGTCGCAAACGAGATCAGGAAGAAAACATTTCTAAACCAACGAGGCCAGGAAACAGGCATAATCATGCATTGTCGGTAGCAAGTTTGTTTCCACACACCGGGTGAAACCGGGACCGATCGAGCGAAAATTATGACCGCGGCCGATCCAACTGAACGCCCCCCTTGAGCGGAAAAGCGTGTTGTGTCTGCCAGTCAATCGCCCACCCCTTTATGGTTACGGTTCCGGCGGGTAATTTCGAAATGTCGATCTCTTCGTCGAAGCCCGCCTTCAGCAAACGTGGGCCGCAAACTTCTGCAACATCGGGCCTGTCATGCCCGGTTCTAATCGCCGTGAACGGATGAAATGAATCCCCCGGCCCCTGCCAGCCTAAGACAACATAATCCGCGCCGGCTTGTTTGACTGGGTTGCGGGCCCAACCAGCAAACCGGATGCGGCCGTTCGGCCGGGCTTCCCCCAAATCCAAAAACCCCGCCCCAGAATCGGCGGCCCCGGGTGCGGTGCCGATCGTTTGGCGAAGGGAGTCGCTGACTTTCGGCTGCTTCACCAACCCTGCGACACGCATCTCTTCGACGCGTGGGGCAAATCCATCCGGGTAAGGATACGCCGCGAAAATTTCAGGATTCTCCGGCAAAGCGTTGATCCAAATGACGGCGGTCCGCGCCCGCTTTCGATTCGCTTGGAACTGTTTCACGCGCGCCGATTCATCCGCGAGCATTTCAGTCCAGGCAACGGCCAGCAGAGTGTAACAGACGGTCAGGCCAGTCCGAAAACGGTTTCGCAGCAAGGGTTGGAAACGGATTCGATCTTCGTAAAGGTTAAAAACGAGACCGATTAGCGCTACGTAGGCAAAGACAGAGGTGACGTTGTAGCGCAGGCCCGAAAAGCCGTCAAACCAGGTATTGAACACGTTATCGACGCCAATGTTGACTCGGCCGACGGCCGTGACTAATCCGCTGGAAAGCGCGAAACCGAGGAGCAGCAGCCATGGGTAATACAGGGGCCAGCGCTCTTTGTTTTTTCGGAGCACGGCGAAAGCACCGATAAGAGAGGCGGCGATGACCAGGCTGACGAGCGCGCCACTGAAGCGGGCATTCACAAACGGTGAGCGCACCACCGCGCCAAGCCAGACAAAAATGAATTCCAACACCTGCGGAAGTTGAGCCAGAGTTGCCGGAGGGGGGGCGATTTCAGGACGTTTGTAGCCGGCGAAATAATAAGCGACCGAGAGGATACCAATCGCGAAATACGCGGCATACCAGACCAAAAAGAAGCGCGGCTTTCGCGAGCGCTCTTCGCGAATCGGAATTGGAATCGCAAAGGCCCAAAGAAGCATCCCGTGGGCGAATGTGTAGGTGGATAAGAGCGCGAGGAACGAATTGCAGACGACCTTCGCCCACAACGGCCAACGAGAGAGATTGACGGCGCAACAACCGAGCAAACAGAGGAACGGTATAAAAATCTCGAAGACGAAGCCGGAAAGAAAATTCTCGTACTGGGAGGGAGCAAAGAGAAAGATGTTGATCAGCAGCCAGGGAAGGAGCACCTGAGAAGGGGAATGATTCGGACGGCGACGCAAAAACGCGAGCGCCCAAGCCGAGACCGCACAAGCGCAAAGAAAAGTCAGCACCATACCTTGCCGCACGTCCCAGCCGGCGACGGATGCTATGGCGATGTGGATAAGACGCGGGACAACCTTTCGACTCTCATTATGTTGCGCGACTAAGTCGCCCCAGGTAAGCGTCCGTTGAGCGAAATGCAACAGCGCGATACCTGGTGTGTCCCACTCGTCCCAAATCGGTATATTGATCCAGTGTTTTTTTTGGATCACAAAAGCCACAAAGGCCGGGCTGACGGCGCCCGCGAGGAGCAGCCAGGTGGGGGCCTTCGATCGGATGCGCGCGGTAATCAGCTCGGTGCGAATGGTCTTCAAAATTGTTCTGAGGCGACAGGCTTATGGAAACGTCGCGAAAGCGAAAGCCTGAATAGACTCATAGGTTTGTTCAAGATCGAGAGCACCGAAAGTGTGACGCCGAAAATTAAGAGATTCCTTCCATTCGATACGGCCCACGTGGAGTAGTAACCGAACCGCCCCAACTCCCGGGGTTCGCGAAAGGCAAACCATTTTTTCTCGCTGTCATCATTTGCGATAATATGCATTTTGGCGCTTGGTCGAGGAACAATTGCCGGGCGCCAGTTCTCGTTCAGTCGGACCTTGGAATTAACACGCACTTCCTTGCCTCTTTCGTCATCGCGCAACGAGAGAGATAATCCACGCGCAAGAGAACCAGCCACTTCGAACTGCAAATAAGGCAACTCTGAATGGAAGCTCTTACTCTCCATCGCGCCTCGAGTTTCTCTCCCGGACTGAGAATATGAGCCCCATGCTCTTTCGTACGGTGGGGTCGTGAGCTGGGCTGGATAACCGTTGGCGACGAAGGCGTTGCCTGTGTTCTGGTGGAACTCAAGAGGCAAAGCGGGCCTTACAATGGTAGGCAGAATTTTTCGAATGGTAGGATCATCAAGCAAGTTCGCCAGCCGGTTTAGATCCGGATACGGACGGTCGCCGGCCAAATATTTCGGATCATGGGTTGCGACATAAGCTCGCACGTTTTCCTCCATCGGAAGCAATGCTTCCTTGCCGGGTCCAGACGAGAGCTTGTGTAAACCAAGCCCGGTCGCGCCGCCGAGCGCTACGGCCAACCAGATTGCGCCGAAAACGAGGGCGGCGGCGTGGTGCCGTCCCGTCCGCGGTATGCTTCTGACAACGGCAACCACGCAGAGCGCATTGATAACCGCGCCAAGTCCCAGGATATCCATGTAACGCGAGGCAATCGGGACATTACCATGTTCTCCGCGGGCGTAGGCGATGGCAGCCGCCTGAACTATCACCCAGAGGCCAATTGTGAAAAGGATTTCACTCGGCCTTTGGGACAGGCGTCCGTTCGTTCTTGCCATCAGGAATAGGCATATGGCCCAAGGCAGATACATTATGACGATCAAAATCGGCAGGGCGCAATAAGGCCATGCCAAAGATCTCGCAATGACGGTTAACCACGCGCCGGCGGATGCGGCCTTCAGTGCCTCATGTGGGGGGAAGTTAACTCGAAAGTAGACGCCGAGAGTTACGACGGCGATGGCAAACACGCAGGTTGGCGCCGCCTTGCTCAAACCGCGCCGTTTCAATAGAAGCCGTATCGTTTCGAGAATCAGGATCACTCCCGCGGCGAAGAATCCCGAGGCCATGCTGAAACAAGCTAGAACCGCGCCGATGGCGCCGAGCCACCAATTCCGAGAGTAGGAGGGAAAGAATCCAAGGCCCCAGATCGCAAGAAACGAGAAGACGAGCAAAAAATAAAAAGCGGATTGAAACCCCCACAGCGTGTTTTCGTGCGCATAGGGTAACGCGAGCCAAAGCGTCACGGCCACCAGAACCGGTCCGCGATAGTCGCTCCCCAGGATTCTGAGGAGACCCGCTGCGATTCCCAGCCCAATCAGGCCGCACAGCGCTGCGTTTACCGTTATTTCCAACAGCGCATCCCACTGCCCATTCGCTTGAAGGAGGCCGAGCGCCAGCAATCGCGTTAGAACAATTCGGTGTTCGTTATGGGATGCAAATAGATCCGAACAGCGCAGAGTATTTTCCAGCCACGGCTTGAACAGCGATCCGGCTTCCGCCTCCCATTGGTCAAGGATGGGCAATGCGCTGCCATATCCCGATATTAACCAAAGCCGTGCGCCGATGATGAAGGCTATCAAAGCCAGCCATTGCATCCACCGCGCGGCGCGCAGGGGAAGACTAATCTCGCGCACCGCGCTCAAGGATCATCGAATCTTGCCAGGCGCCGACGTCAGTGGGGCCGCGATCCAGACTGCGGAAATGTTTTAGTGGAACAAATCCTCTGAAAAGAGCGCTGAGAAAACTCGGGCTATGCAAAGTCCAGCAGTCGTTCTGGCCTTCGAGGTTTTCATATTGGATGAGAAATCCGTCGCGCCGAAAGATCTCCTCGCCGCCTTCTACTCTGGGCAGAATTTCGGGATGGAAGTATTCTCCGTGAAAGGTGACATACACATATCCACCTGGCCGGAGGACGCGCCGGAACTCACCTACGAGCCGCTCTTGCTCGGCGAGAGTGAGGTGAGTGAAGACAGAAATGAGATAAACAAAGTCGAGCGATCCTGTCTCAAAAGGAATTTCTTCGCCGAGACGATTTAGTTTCACGATGACTCCCGGAATATGGTCGCTGCACCATTTTACCAGCGCAGGATTGTAATCGGAGCCTCGCAACCGCATCGGCGAGCCGCGCGTGACCCAACCGGCTAGGAACCGGCCACAAC
>JALYIN010000031.1 GCA_030775765.1 Verrucomicrobiota bacterium | reverse complement strand
AAAGTTATTCACACGAGTTGACGGGCTGACCGGCCCCGAGTAAGCTCGGCTTCGCCGGTCGAGCCGGAAACATTTTTCAAACCGAAGGAACAACCCATGCCAGAAGTTATTGTTCGTAAAGGTGAGCCGGTCGACCGCGCGCTGAAGCGGTTGAAGAACAAACTGGACGCCGAAGGCATTCTTGAGGAGGTCCGACGCTTGCGGGCGTTTGAGACGCCGAATCAGAAGACCCGGCGCAAGGCGAAGGCTAACGCGAAACGTGGCCGGACAAAATTCCGCTTCAATCCTTCTTAAACCGATTTTTCCTAAGATTTCAGAGGCGCTCGTTAAACGCGAGCGCCTTTTGTTTGTACTCCTGATCTTCCTCGATCGCTCAGCCGAGGACCAGGATCGGGGGCGTGATCAAGAGCAGGAGGGACTATTCGCACTCGCACACGATCCGGAAACCGAGATCATTGCAGGAATAATTCGGCATGTTCGATCCGCGGGCCGTAGCTCGGAGGCTGTTAAAGCGCGACTTCCAGCTTCCCCCACGATAAATACGCTTCGCTCCGACCGTTGGACCGCGCGGATTCACCTTCGGCGTGCCGCGATACGGTTCGAGGAAATCCAGGCACCATTCCCAGACGTTGCCCGCCATGTCTTCCATCCCGAACGGGCTGGCGCCAAACGGAAACGCTCCCACGGGCGAGCTTTCCGGATACCCGTCATCGATCTCGCGGTCGCTCCAGGCGAAAACCGTATTCCGGTCCGCAAAGTTGGCGAGATCGCCGCGTCCGTCGTGATTTCCCCACGGATACTTTCGGTTGTCCGTCCCGCGCGCCGCGTATTCCCATTCGGCCTCAGTCGGCAGACGATATTTCTTTCGCTCACGCGTCGAAAGGGATTGGCAAAATTTAATCGCATCCACACTGGAGACGTAGACCACCGGATGCCGATCGCCGGCACCCGCGGCGCGCTTTCGGTCGTGCGCGGGATCGAACTGCTCGAATTCCGCGTTCGTAATAAGATGCCGCGACATGTAGAACCGGCTTAGCGTCACTTTCGTCAGCGGCTTTTCATTGGGTCCCGCATCGATCGCGTCACTTCCCATCATGAATTCGCCCGAAGGAACGAAAAGCATCTGGCTGCCCACGGAATTGATGTAGTTCCCAAAGCGATTCCGCTCGCTGTCCGCGTCCGCAGGCGTCGTGGGCTGAGTCGGAGTGGAGGTAACCTCTACCGTCGGCGCTAATTTGGCGGTTGGCTGCGAAACAGGAGCGCGAGGCGGCGGGAGGGCCTCAGGATTGGACATTTTGTCGGCTTCATCGAGGTAAAGATCGACGAGGTCCTCCGCGTCGCTGGCGTCGATCCCGAGGTTCTCAGCCATGTTGACGAAGGCGTCACGGGTGTCGTCGGCCATACCATCGGTGTCGAGGCCGCTTAGGCGAAGCATCCGGAGAAAATCCTCTTTCGGGTCGAGCGATTTCTGCCGGCGCGCTCTCGCTTCTCTTCGTGCTTCGGTCGAGACCGAAGGGGCGGGCGGGGCGGCGTTCGCCACCACGCGCTGCGCGCCGCTGTCTTTCAGTTCCGCCTCGATGTATTCGACAATCTGGTCCCCGCTCAGGCCATGTTCGGTTCCAAAGCGATGAAGACTTTTTTCCTCCTCGGCGGTCAGGACCCCATCAGCCAGAGCGAAGGTCAGATATTTGTGGAACTCGATGACCGCTTGTTCGTTGGCTTGCGCGGCCAGTTCTTCGTCCAGGTGCTGCCGTCGGGCGGGATCCAAAAGCTCGACCCGCGCCTCGGTCAAATAACGGGACGACTCATCCAGTCCGGGCCGAAGCAACTGCGCCAGTGGATTGCTCGGCTGGTTTTTTAAGGGCAACTTCTTCTGCCACCACCGCATTAGTTCGCGGCAGTGTTCTTCGATCAGTTCATTGCTCGGATTGCCGCGCGGGTCGAGGCAGAGTCGCTCGTACAAGTTGGGGGACTTGTACTTGGTCCAGCCGTCCCATTTCTGCGGATCGTCCGGCAGCGGGACAGGAAAATTTCCCTCGAATTGCATCATCTTAGGCGACCGCAATTGCGCCTAAGCCCGCCTTCGCGCGCTCGACTTCATCGGGCGCGAGTCCGGTGTTTCGTTCGATCGTCACCTTCGCCTGGTTACCGCAGGCGTTGACCGCGACTTCGAGCACCTGATTCGCGTTGTACTCGTAAGTCAGTTCGACGGGCGACCCTTTCGGGAGAAAGGCTGGCAGTTCCACGTCGCAGAGCCCGAGAGGCGTGCATTCCGCCGGTAGCGTGCTTTCGCCTTCCACGATCCGGACCCGGGCCCGCTGCATATTTGCGCTGGCCGTGCCGAATGAATTCTTTGCCGTGGCCGGGATCGACGTCATTTTCCGGATCATCGGGAAGACGTATTCCTCGAGATGCCCCTCGTCCCAGAGCACGACCCCGAGCGTGTGTGAAGTGATATTGGTAACTTGAATCAAACCGCCGTCGCGTGCGG
>JALYIN010000030.1 GCA_030775765.1 Verrucomicrobiota bacterium | reverse complement strand
ACTCCTGCTAGCCTATCCGCGCACATGGCGGAGATTTTTCTTCTTTCGGCAACTCCTGCGGATGCCCAAACCGATTTCAATCTCGCCCCGCTACGCGAAATGCAGGAATGCGCCGCCATCGATCGCTTCGGCGTCCATGCGGTGACGGGCGATCCCGAGACCGCGGACCTGATCATCTTCGTCGAGTTCTATGGAAGCGGATGGTACTTCGAGCGGGTTCGTCAACACGCCCTTGTCCGCAAGCACCGCGCCAAAAGTTTCCTGTGCTGCTCCAATCCGTTCGTGATCCCCTTTCTGCCTGGCGTCTACACCGGGATCGAGCGGCGCTGGGCCTCGGCCCGGACCCGCCCCGGATTTTACCTTGGCCGGACGAAGAACAAGTTCACAACTTACACGGCCGCCTCCCCCGACCTGCCCTATCTATTTAGTTTCATGGGGGCGGTCAGAAACGCGCCTGTCCGGGAGCAGCTCGCCTCCCTCCGCCACGCTCGAAGCTTTTTTCAGAACACAACCGGGGACTTCGACCGCGTTCTCCACCAGATGATGGATCCGCGCGAGCGGCTCGATTATGACCGGCGCTATGCCGAGCTGATTAAGGCCAGCAAGTTCATCCTTTGCCCGCGAGGTCTCAGCGCCTCCAGCGTTCGATTGTTCGAGACCATGCGGATGGGCCGGGTTCCCGTGATTCTTTCCGATGACTGGATCGCGCCGTCAGGACCACCGTGGGAGGAATTCGCCATCCGGATTCCAGAGAAAGATGTTGGCCGAATCCCGGCTCTGCTCGAAAAGCGCGAACCGGCTGCCGTGGCCATGGGCGAACGCGCGCGAAAAGAGTGGGAGAATTGGTTTTCCGACGAGGTGCTCTTTCATCGTCTCGTCGAGCTCTGCCTGGATATTCAGCGTAACCGGAGACTGCCGGAACGTCTGGGTCGATGGTCAGCGTACATCCATTACCTTCGGCCATTTCATTTTCGGCGAATGGTCGGCGCCGGTTATCGGGCGCTCCGCGGAATTAGCAGCGGTGAGCGACCGTTAGTCCGCTCCGGCCGCACCGCCGAGCAGCCTGGCGATTGAGTCCTGAATATCGCCGATGCACACCGGCTTCTTCAGGTAGGCGTCACCGCAAACGTTCAGTGCGTTTTGGTGATCGGCTTCATCGCCATAGGCCGAGTAATAAAGGATCGGGATCTTCGGATTCAACTGGCGTAGTTTTTGGCAGAGATCCACTCCGGTTCCATCCGGCAGCCGGATGTCGAGGATATAGAGGTCGAAATCGATTTCCTGCGCGAGCTCAAGTCCTTCCGTCACACTGCCGGCGGTAAGAACGCCGTAACCGCAATCTTGCAAAAGAGCGGCCATCATCAGGCGCGTGTCCTGGTGATCGTCGACGTGAAGAATGCGAGCCTTCGTCCGTTCCATCGTGTTCGCAGAATCAAGCAACCCGCGGACACTGACAAGCAATTTAGATAACCTGGCCGCGTCGGGAATGAGCTTTTTTATTGACCCTTTGTCCCGCCAAAGGCATAAGCGCTTTGCCTGATGATTGAGCCTTGGCAACCCCTCCGCGTTCTTTGTGCGGACGACAACGTGCTCGTGCTCGACATGCTCTCCAAAACCTTGCAGTCGGCTGGGCATCACGTCGAAGTCGCCACCGACGGGCGTGCGGCTGTCTCGCGGGTGCAAGAAGATCCAGATTATTTCCACTTGATCGTGACCGACACCCGGATGCCCCACCTGGATGGCTTTGGGGTTGTGCAGCAGGCGCGCTCCGCCGGCTTTGCCGGAAAAATCATCGTCTTCGCCAACGCTCTCAGCGCCCAAGACCGGAAACGATACGCCGACTTAAAGGTCGATCGGGTCATCGACAAGCCGGGCAAGGCCGGCGAGTTGGTGGGTGCGATCACGGAGCTGCACTCCGTCCTGCCCCAACCTTAGGCCGGGGCCATTTCGCGCGTGGAAGTTGCCGGCGCCATCTCGCGCAGCTTCGATAGGATGGCGGGAATAATCGCCAGCGCTTTATCGACGTCGGCCTCCGTATTGAACCGGCCGAATGAGAAACGCATGCTGCCGCGAATCCGCTCCGGCGGAAGATTCATGGCGCGCAAGACGTGGGAAGCCTCGAGCGAGCCGGTGCGGCAGGCGGACCCGGCCGAGCAACAGAGCTGATGGCGATCGAACATCACGAGCGCCGCGTCCGATTCAATTCCAACAAAGGAAACGTTGGTCGTGTTCGGCAATCGCTCGGCGAGATTTCCATTTACGAAGGTATTAGGTATTCGCTCCAGCAGACCAGTCTCAAACCGGTCCCGCATCGCGCGCACCCGACCATCTTCCTCCGCGAGCGCTGACGCGGCGCATTCCGCCGCCTTCCCCAGCGCGACGATCGACGCTACGTTTTCCGTTCCGGCGCGCCGGTTATTTTCCTGGCTCCCGCCGATCATGGACGGCTTGAACGCCGAACGCTTGTTCGCGTAGAGCGCGCCCACGCCTTTAGGTCCATGCAGTTTGTGCGCTGATAACGCGAGCGAATTGATCGTCGAGTCGGCCAGGCGAATCGGAATTTTGCCGACGGTCTGGATTGCATCGGTATGAAACAGGACGCGTTTCCGGCGGGCGATCTCCGCAATTTTCTCCACCGGGAACAACACACCGGTTTCGTTGTTCGCCCACATTGCAGTAACGATGGCGGTCTGCGAGGTGATCGCGGCTTCGAGTTCGTTCAGGTCCAGGTTTCCGTTTCCGTCCACGCTCACGATTGTGACCGCGCCACCCCGGTTCGCGACGGTCTCGCAATGGCGGCGTGTTGCGCTGTGCTCTACGGCGGTCGTTACGACGTGCCGGCGTTTCGGGTCGAGTTGCAGCGCGGAGTTGACGGCCGCGTTGTTGGATTCAGTCCCGCAACTGGTGAAGACGATTTCCCCGGGCTCGCACCCGAGCAGCGCCGCCACGCGCTCCCGCGCCAGGTCGATCGCTTGCCGCACCTGGCGGCCAAAGGTGTAGCCGCTCGAAGGATTGCCGTAATATTCGGTCAGGTACGGCAGCATCTCCGCGATCACAGCAGGGTCGAGCTGCGTCGTCGCGTTGTTATCGAGATAAACGATCTGCTCGCGGGCGACCATGGAAGTCGCCATTTTAGGGAAGCGGATCATCGCCGTAAAGTCCTCTGTCGACTTCTACTCCGGCGGGCGCGGCGCATTCCCCGGATGCTGCGGTTCGCGGTGGGTGTAACGGAAATAGAGATTGCGCAGGTAAATCGGCAACGGCATCGCCGTGCTCAACACGCCCACGGAATCGCGTTGGTAGATCGCAAAATAACTGAGCATCAGGAGGCTCCCGATTGCGCTGCATTCCCAAAACCCAAAGGGAATCACGCTTTTCTTTGCCCGTTCCGACGCGATCCATTGGATAAGAAACCGCAGGCCGAACACGAGACTGCCACTCAGGCCTACGATTTTCCACGGGTGAATCAGAATCCCGAACACATGGGTCTCGGCGAGAAATTGGAGGCTCTTCATAACGGGCCAAGGTTCCTCCAAGGAGCGTCAGTTTACAAACCGCCGTCTTTCGGTCGCACTGTTCTCCGCCGTTCGACCTCGGGTAGTTTCCCATCTAGGATTCCGCCGCATGTCATCCATCTGGGACCTGGCTAACCCGCAATTCCGCGACCTGCCCGTTTACGAGCCGGGAAAACCGATCGAGGAGACGGCCCGCGAGCTGGGCGCGCAAGCGGAAGAAATCGTTAAGCTCGCCTCGAATGAAAACCCTCTCGGTCCCTCGCCGAAAGCGGTCGCTGCGATGCGGGCGGCGCTCGATTCCGGGCATCGTTATCCCGATGGCGGCGCCTTTTATTTGCGCGACGCGCTCGCGAAAAAACTAGGATTGGGCCGCGACCATCTCATTCTTGGCGCCGGCTCGAACGAAATCATCGAGTTTCTCGGCCACGCTTTTCTGGATCGCGGCGACGAGGTCGTGACCTCCGAGCACGCGTTTATCGTTTACAAGCTGGTCGCCGCTGTCTTCGGCGCGCGCACCATCGAAGTGCCCAGCCCTGATTTGCGGCACGATCTCCGCGGGATCATTGCTGCTATCACGCCGAAGACGCGGCTCATCTTCATCGCAAATCCGAACAACCCCACCGGCACTATCGCCGGGCAGGATGAAATCGACCAATTCATGGAACGCGTGCCGCCCGAAGTCGTGGTCGTGTTCGACGAGGCGTATTTCGAATACCTCGATCATTCGCCGGATACTCTGCGTTTCGTTCGTGCCGGCCGAAATGTGATCACGCTGCGCACCTTTTCAAAAATCCAGGGCCTGGCGAACTTGCGGATCGGTTACGGCATCGCCCGGCCGGAGTTGATCCAGGTGTTGCACAAGACCCGGCAGCCGTTCAACGTCAGCGGCCTCGCCCAGGTCGCGGCGCTCGCCGGACTCAAGGATGAAGCGCATCTGCGTGAAACAAAGCGGATTACCGACGAGGGGCGCGACTATCTGCAAACGGAATTTGCCTCGATGAATCTTCAGTTCGTCCCCAGCGTAGCGAACTTTGTTCTCGTGAATGTGGGTGACGGCGCAAAAATTTTCCGCGCGCTCCTCGAGCGCCGCATCATCGTGCGCGCCCTCAAAGGCTACAATCTGGCGCCCTGGATCCGCATATCAGTCGGCACCATGGAGCAGAACCGGCGATGCATCGCAGCGTTAAAGGAGATTCTGGCGAGCCGGCTGGCGTGACCGCGTCATTCCAGACGAAGGCGCCGGCAGCGGACACGATCGCGGCCATTTCCACTCCCGCGGGTGAAGGCGCCATCGCGATGGTGCGCATGTCCGGCGATGAGGCCATCGCCGTTGCCGACCGGATTTTTCGTGGGAACGAGAAGCCTTCCGAGTTTCCTTCGCACACCCAGCGCCTGGGCGAAATCGTCGTCTGCGATCGCGCGATCGATCAGGCAATGCTCGCCGTTCATCGCGCCCCGGCCAGTTATACCGGCGAAGACCTGGTCGAGATCACGTGTCACGGCGGTGTCCTCGTTACTGCGCAAGTGCTCGAAGCGTGTCTCAGTGCGGGCGCGCGGGCGGCGCGGCCCGGCGAGTTCACCGAGCGCGCTTTCTTGAATGGCAAAATGGACCTGACCCAGGCCGAAGCGGTGATCGATTTGATCCGGGCGCGGACTGATCTGGCGTTGCGCTCCGCGCGCGAGCAACTCGAAGGCCGTCTCGGCGAAAAGATCGGGACCATTCGAAGCGATTTCGTCCAATTGCTCGCTCACGTGGAAGCCGCGATCGATTTTCCCGAGGAAGGCATCGCGCCGGATGAAGGCACGCGCCTTGGCGGTCGCCTCGATTCGATTCGCGAACAGATGCGCGCGCTGTTCGCGACCGCCGATCAGGGACGCATTTTGCGGGAGGGATTGCGTGCCGTCATTTACGGCCCGACGAATGCCGGGAAATCGAGTTTGCTCAATCGCCTGCTCGGTTATGAGCGTGCGATTGTCAGTGAACAGCCCGGGACCACGCGCGACACTATCGAAGAAGTAATCAACCTGCGCGGTATCCCGATTCGTCTACTCGATACCGCCGGCCTGCGCGAATCCACGGACGAGATCGAGCGCGCAGGGATTGCGCGCACGGAAAACTCGCTGGCCGGTGCCGATCTTCTCCTCCAAGTGCTCGATCGCAGCGTTCCGAAGCCGGCTGGGTTCAGTCAAAACTCGACCGAGCAAACGCGCATCACGCTGCTGAACAAGAGTGACCTGCCCGAACATGTCGATTGGGAACACGTCGATGCGGTGCGAATCTGCTGTATCTCCGAGGACGGATTGCGCGGTCTAGAGGATGCGATCATAGAGAAGATTTCCAAAAAGCATTTGCGGCCCGAGAGCGGTGTAGCGATCAACACGCGCCATCGCGATTGTCTGCGGCGCGCTCTCACCTCCTGTGACCTGGCCGCCGGCACGATGGAAGCGGCCTTCCCGCCGGAGAACATGGCGGTGGACTTGCGCGCGGCGCTTCAGGCGCTCGACGAAATTACCGGCGCCGCGAACGCCGAGGAAATCCGTGATGCGCTCTTCGCCCAGTTCTGCATCGGCAAATGAACGCCAGGACTGCCTACGAACGTCTCGTTAGGCCGATCCTGTTTTCACTGTCGCCCGAGGTCGCGCACAATCTGGCGATCCGCAACCTGCGCGCGATTTCTTCTTGGCCGTCTGTTCTCCGCCTGCTCGAACGCTTCCAGTCCGAGCCCAAACCGAAGACCGTCTTTGGCCTCACGTTCCCCAACCCGATCGGTCTCGCCGCCGGCTTCGATAAGAACGGCGTGGCGCTTCCTGCTTGGGTCGCGCTCGGCTTCGGCTTCGTCGAGATCGGCACGGTCACGGCCAAAGCGCAGACCGGGAATCCCAAGCCGCGCATGTTCCGTTACCCGGAGCAGGAAGCGCTAATCAACCGGCTCGGCTTCAACAACGACGGGGCCGATGTGGTGGCTGCCCGCCTGCGCCCGCTGCGCGAGAACGGACACTGGCCCGCTATTCCCGTCGGCATCAACATCGGCAAATCCAAGGTCGCGCCGATGGAAAACGCCGTGGACGATTATCTCTATTCCTTCCGGCTTCTCGCACCGCTGGCCGATTACGTTGTCCTCAACGTTAGCTCACCGAATACGCCCGGGCTTCGCTTGCTCCAGGAACACGATGCGCTCGAACAATTGCTCGCCGCCATTCGCCGCGAAAACGAAACCGAGCGCAAACCCGTCCTGCTAAAAATCGCGCCCGATCTTTCCGACACGGAGCTGGAACAAATCATCGCGGCCTGCGAGCAGCACGTCGTCGCCGGAATCATCGCCACGAACACCACACTCGATCACTCCACCATCCCGGCATCTCGGGATCAAACCGGTGGCTTGAGCGGCCGCCCCTTGCTCGAGAAATCGACTGGGTTTGTCCACGCCATCACTTCCCGCTGCTCGTTGCCAGTCATTGCCTCCGGTGGAATCTCCGACGTCGCGAGCGCCCGGGAAAAACTCGAAGCCGGCGCGCACCTCCTCCAAATTTACACCGGCTACGTCTACCGCGGCCCGGCGTTGTTGCGTGAGATTGCGGACGGATTATAGCCCGATCAGCGCGAAACCCACTTGGGGGCTATTCCTTTATCGGGGACGATAACGGGCAGCTCGTCCATCATGTATTGGGTCTTACCGATCACACCCCACATCGGGACGCCGGTCGCAGCCAGCCATTTCTTCGACATGCTCTCGCCGGTGTGGCAGCCCCAGCTCTTGGCGAACGCGCCCCGCGCAAAAACGCGACTATTGATCTTGCGCAGCTCATCTTCGTGCAGCCACGATTTGCACGCACTCTCGATGTTGCTGCTGTAATCGAACATGAAGCACTTCGCGTTGGAATGGCCGAAGTATTCGAAGTCGACCACTTTCTGGCTGTCGCCATTCAGGTAATTGATGACGTCGTTGCCATTCCCGAAATAAACGAGGTTCAGATTGAACTTGTCCCGGACGGAATCGATGAACCCAAATAGATCCTGCTTTTCCTGGACACCGCGGTCTTTGTATCCTTGCCGATAAACGAGCCATGTGATCTTGGCGTCGGGAGCCTGCGCCCGAAGCTGCTCGGTCCGGATGCGGGCGGCGCGAATGAAATTAGCCCACCAATGATCGTGCGGCTGAAGTTTGTATTTCTCCCACACCATGAGCGATGGGCCGCCGACGAGCAGCACGTATTCGCCGTTCGTCGGAGTTGCCGCGGGCGCCTGGCGAACGAGAAGCAGGACCAGGAGAAGGAGAAGTGGGAGCAATCGTTTCATCGGAAATGGTCGGGAGCAATATTTATGCTGGCAACGGACTCCTTGCAAGTGGTGGCAGGATTTGAACTCTCGCATGAGCAGGATGGCCTAGCCACACTCATCGCGAACCAGGTCTTCAATGGTCTGGCGGCGGCGGATCAGAGAAAAACGGTCGCCCTGCACGAGAACTTCGGCTGGCAGCGGTCGCGAATTGTAGTTCGATGCCATGGCGAAGCCGTAGGCCCCTGCGCTCATCAACGCGAGGAGGTCGCCCTCCCTTACCGGCGGCAACTCGCGATCCTGGGCGAAGAAGTCGCCGCTCTCGCAGACAGGTCCCACGACATCCACGCACTCGCGCACCTTGTCGCTCGCTTCACGGACCGGCACAATCTCGTGGTAACTTTGGTAAAGCGCGGGCCGGATAAGATCGTTCATCCCGGCGTCCACGATCACAAATTTCTTCTGCGCGGCTTGCTTGAGGTAACGAACGCGCGTGAGCAGGACACCGGCGTTTCCCACCAGAAACCGACCGGGTTCGAGCAGGATAGACAAGTTGAGTTCGCGCAAGGTCGGCACAATCGCCGCCGCGTAATCGGCGACACCGAAGGCGGCTGCTTCGCCCTCCTGCTCGTGCCACCATTTTCCGGAGCCGCTTTCCAGCGCCCGCCGATAAATTATTCCCATCCCGCCGCCGACGCTGAAAAACTCGAGCGCATACCGCCGCTTCAATTCCTCGATCAATGGCGCGACTTTCGCGATCGCTTCGGCAAAGGGCGCGGCGTCGGTGATCTGCGAGCCAATGTGCATTTGCACGCCGCGAATGAAAAGGTTCGGCAACCGGGCGGCGTGCTCGTAAACCGCGGCAACGCGATCCAGGCCGATCCCGAATTTATTTTCGCTCCGGCCGGTGGAGACATAACGGTGCGTGCCGGCATCGACATCGGGATTCACCCGGAGAGCGATCGGAGCCATGACTTCTTTGCTTCGTGCGATTCGATCGATTCGCTCCAACTCCGCTTCGCTCTCGACGTTGAAACTGAAGACGCCCTCGTCGAGCGCATACTCGATTTCCTCGGGTGATTTCCCGACGCCTGCGAAGGTACACTTCGCCGCCGCGCCGCCGGCCTTGAGGACGCGGAAAAGTTCGCCGCCAGAGACGATGTCGAAACCAGCGCCCGCGTCCGCGAGCAATTTCAGGATCGCGCCATTGGAGTTTGCTTTGACCGCGTAACAGATGAGGTGGTCGAGCGGAGCGAGCGCCGCGTCGAGGCGGCGATAATGATCGAGGATTGTTCCCGCGCTATAAAGATAGAGCGGTGTGTGGAATTCCTCCGCGGCGCGCGAGAGCGCGACTTCCTCACAGTGAAGCTCACCATTCCGGTAATGAAACGAATGCATCGGGCGAAGGTAGACTAGCTTCAAGGAGCGACGGTATACAAACGGCTGTTGTAGCGTGCGCCGTCCTCAGCGCATCAATTCCGCCGAGACAGCGGACACTACAACACCGAAGCTTTTCGTGGCCGCACCAGGGCGATCAGGGACGCAAGAATGAGCAGGGCGCCGAAAGTGCAGACGATCGCGGCGCCGGATGGAAAGTCGCCCCGGATGGAGACGTACACTCCGCCGATGCCCCCCAGTAGCGAAATTCCCCAGCCGATCAGAAGCCGCATCGAAGTCCGGCGCGCCAGCGTTACGGCGCAGACGGCGGGCACGATCAGGTAACTGAAGACGAGCAGGATACCGGCGACGCGGACGAAGATCGTAACGACGATGCCGAAGGTCGCGTAGAAGAAAAAATCCCACCAGCGCACGCTCCACCCGAGGCGGTAGGCTTCCTCCCGTTGAAAAGAAACAAGCAGGAAGTTTTTCCGGAAGATGAAATGGACGATGCCGACGGCGATGAAAACGCCGAAGCATTTCCAGACTTCAGCGGCGCTGACGACGGTGATGTCGCCCACCAGCATGTTCCGGATTTCTTCGTTGCCGTGCGCGGACCGGCTGAGGAGCAGGATTGCCGCTGCGGCCGCGACGACGTAGCTAATTCCGATGATCGCTTCCTGTGGCACCTGACTGGCGCGCTTTCCTGCCACGGAAAAAATCGCTGCGCCCAGCAGGGTGACGCCCAGTCCCATCACGTAAGAGATTACACTTTCCGGCTCGTAGCCGAGCAGAACCCCCACGCAAATGCCGAGCGATGCCATCTGGGCCATGGCGATATCGATGAAAATGATGCCGCGTTGGACGACGTGAAGTCCCAGGTAAACGAGCAGCCACGGCAAAAGGATGCAGGCCGCACAGGGCCAGAACATGAGTTCCCACATCATTCTCATTCGTCGTTCCTTTCAGTCGTTAGGCCAAAAGCGGCCTGATCATTTTAGGGCGGCGGTGAGATTTGCTACCAGCCGGTCGATCAGTTTCACGTAAGAGTCTGTGTTCGGAAGGCCACCGGGATACTGCGCGAAATCGACCACCTTCGCGCCGGTCGCACTCGCCACTTTCTCAGCAATTTTCCGATCGTGAAAAGGCTCGACGATGATCGCCTTCATTTTCTGCGCCTTCATTTTCTCGATGACCTCGGCGAGATGCGATGGCGACGGCGGGATGCCGGGTTTTGGTTCCAGGAAAGTGTCGATGTTCAAACCGAAGCGGTGCGCGAAGTAGACCCAGGAATCGTGGTAAGCAACGACGCTCTGCCCCTTGAACGGCAGCATCGCCGTTCCCCATTCCTGGAGCTTCGCGTTGATGGTCGCCTCGAACTTCTTGTAGTTCGCCTCGTAGGCGGCGGCGTTCGGCGCATCCAGGGCGCTGAACGCTTGCGTAATGTGGAGCGCGACGGTTTTCGCGATGATCGGGTCCACTACGAAATGCGGATTGCCGAGCGAGTGGACGTCACCCGCGGCGCGGGTCGCGTTCGTGGGGATGTTCATGAGGCGGACGCCTTGCGAAGCCTGGACGCGCCCTGGCTTGCCCACCTCGATTTTTGAATTGCGCGCGTTTTGCAGGAGCGGGGGGAGCCAACCGACCTCTAACTCGGCGCCGCCATCGATGAGCACGTCGGCGTCGCGCAGTTGAACAACGAAACTCGGGCGGGCATCGACAAAGTGCGAATCCTCCGTCGGTTTCGCCATCGCGCTGACGTCGACTTTATCGCCTCCCACTTCGCGCGCGAGCGAAGCGAGATCAGGAAGGGTGGCGACGACTTTGAGTTTGGCGTGAGCGGAGATCGCCAGAGCGATCGAGCAGCAGAGCGAAAGAATAATGCGTTTCATAAAGTCTTAGAATTTGTGGGCGCCATGAGCGCCGAGGATGAATTCGAACTGGAGGAAAATGGAATCGACATCGCGACTGGCGAGGAAGGCATTCGCCTCCAGGAAATCGTGATTGTATTGGAGGCGGAGTTTGGAGAATTCCGTCGGATACCAGGTGAGATTTGCCGAGATCCGGGTCCGCGATTGCCGGGTCTCGTCGTCGGTGAAGGCGGATTCCTGCATGTGAAGGTAATCGCCCCGAATACCGGCGACCCAGCCTTTCTTGAATCCCCACAGGACCTGCGAATACAGGCCCCAGTCCTTAAATGTTTCTTGGACCGGAAATAGATTATCGAGGCCGCGGCCTGCTTCGAACCGGCGATACATGGCTTCGGTCTGCCACTTCACGAACGGGAAACCGCCTTCGGCTCGCGCGCTCTTCCATTTGTAGAGAAAATCAGCGCCGTAAATCTGGGTGTGGGTATTGGAGCCGGTTTCGTTCATTCCAAATGCACCCGACGCGCCAAAGAGAACGGTTTGGGTGTCGCTCGGGTTGAATGAGTTTTCGATGCGGGGGACATAGACAATGTCGTGGAGCGCACTGGCTTCGCGATCGATCGTCATCCGCCCGTAAAAAACGCCGTTGTCGCCGGGATTCCGAAACGAGTAACCCGTGCCGCCTCGCCCGTTTTGCACGGCAAAGATCGCCTGCGAATACCACGGGACGGGCAGCGTCCAGGAGATCTGAGCGCCGACCCCGCGCAGACCATCGGGCCCGAGCAGGCGGCCGTTGACCAGCGGCGAATCAGCAAATTCCCAGGTATGGGGATGGGTCGCGTTGATC
>JALYIN010000029.1 GCA_030775765.1 Verrucomicrobiota bacterium | reverse complement strand
CGGCTCGGGATGACATGCGAACTCGCGTGAGATAATTACTTGATGAATCTGCCGGCGAATTTCTCCGTTCCGATGATCGGTGTCATCGTGGGCGCGGCGATCCTGCTTTTCGGTCGCAAGCTTTTCTGGCTCTTTGTCGCGGCGCTTGGCTTCGCGGTCGGCATCGAGGTCGCAGCCTACTTCATGCGCGATCCGCCGGTCTGGACGACGCTTTTAATCGCCGGGGGCTTGGGCGTTCTCGGCGCGCTCCTCGCGATCATGTTGCAAAAATTTGCCATCGCCATCGCGGGATTTGTCGCGGGGGGACGACTGGCTTCGGCGTTGCTCGCGGCATTCTTCGTCGATTACTCGCATTACCGCGGAATCATTTTCGTCATCGGCGGCATCGTGGGCGCGATCCTGTTGCTGGCGCTTTTCGATTGGGTGCTGATCCTGCTCTCTTCCGTGGAAGGCGCGCATCTCATCAGGAACGGCATCGTCCTCCCGCAAACTGGCGCGGTGATCCTGTTCGTCGCGCTGGTGATCATCGGCGTGGTCGTACAGGGATCGATGCTGCGTAAGTCGCGCGGCGCCGGCGGGTGACGCGATGGTAGATCGCGCGCTTCGTCGCGCGATGTTTGTCGCGTGGCTGCTGTTCGGGGCCATCACGCATCGAGCGACGGAGCGCTCGATCCACCTACTCAGGCTCGGCACATCGAGTTCACAAAAAGCGGTGCATGACGAATGCATCCACTTTCCGGCCGAGCCCCTGATGCTGGAACGCCTCCGGCAGCGTCCCCACGATGGAGAAGCCCAGGCTTTTCCAAAGCGCAATCGCGTTAGCATTAGTGCTCACGACGAAGTTGAATTGCATGGCGGAAAAATCCGCCCGGCGCGCCCACTCGATCGCGTGCTCGGCTAGCGCGCGACCAACTCCTTGACCCGCGGCGCTGCTCGCAACCATGAAACCAGCGTTGGCCACGTGCGCCCCTAGCGCCGGCTGATTCGGTTTCACGATCGACGAGCCGATGATCGCACCGTCCTGTTCGTTGACGGCCACGAAAACTCGGGCGGGCGCGGGCAACATCCACTGCGCTCTCGCTCTCGTCTCATCGATGTCCGGTGCGAAGGTGTACGTCTCACCAGCGCGAACGATCTCCTGGAAAATGGGCCAGATGCCGTTCAGCCAATCGGTCTCCGCGTTCGCTTCACGGATGAGCCACTTCATTTCGATCACCCCCCGCGGGCATGTAATCAATGGCGGAAATGGCGCACGCCGGTGAAGATCATCGCTATTTCGCGATCGTCGGCGGCGGCGATCACTTCGTCGTCACGAACCGAGCCGCCAGGTTGGATTGCGCAGGTCGCGCCTGCGTCGGCGGCGGCGAGCAGTCCATCTGCAAAAGGGAAAAAGGCGTCGCTCGCAACCGCGCTGCCTTCAAGCGTCAGCCCGGCCTCCGTCGCTTTCCAAACCGCGATGCGCGACGCATCCACACGCGACATCTGGCCGGCCCCAATGCCAAGAGTCCGATCGGCGCAGGCGAAAACGATGGCGTTCGACTTCACGTGCTTCACCACGCGCCAGCCGAAGATCATCGCAGCCAATTCTGCCTCAGTCGGCTGACGTGCGCTGACCACCTTGGTGGCGAGATCGATCAATTCCCCCGAATCCCGGTCCTGCACCAGCAGTCCTCCGGCGACGGAACGAATGTCCTGCGGCTGCTTCTCCGGTGTTGCCGACGCGAGCGCGCGAATCAGGCGCAGATTTTTTTTCTTCTGAAACAGAGTGCGCGCCTCGGACTCGAACTCCGGCGCAATGATCACTTCGCTGAAAATTTCACTGATCGCTTTCGCGAGCGCTTCGTCGATCGGCCGGTTGCAGATAATGACGCCGCCGAAAGGCGCCTGCTTGTCGGTCGCGAACGCTTTCTCCCAGGCCTGGCGCAGGTCGTTGTCGCTGCCCACGCCACAAGGGTTCGTGTGTTTGAGAATGGCGACGGTTGGCTCGGTGAACTCAGAGATCAAGTTCGCCGCCGCGCTGATATCGAGAATGTTGTTAAAGGAAAGTTCCTTGCCATGCAGCTTCTCGAAGTGCTGGTCGAAATCGCCGTAGAGCGCAGCGGTCTGATGCGGATTCTCTCCGTAACGGAGATGCGTCACGAGCGGGAGCGAGAGCGAGAATGATGCGTCGGTCGTTTGTTCCTGATTCAGAAAGGTCCCGATCGCGCGATCGTAGGCCGACGTTTTGATGAAGGCCTTGATCGCCAGGCGCTCGCGCAATTTCAAAGTCGTTTCTCCCTCGTGATCGCGCATCGTTTCCAGAACGAGATCGTAATCGGCCGGGTCGACGACCACCGTGACCGACTCGTAATTTTTCGCCGCGCTGCGAATCATCGAGGGCCCGCCGATGTCGATTTGCTCGATCGCTTCCGCGAGAGTGACGCCCGGTTTGGCGATGGTCGCTTCGAAGGGATAGAGATTTACGACGACGAGATCGATCGGCTGGAAGCCGCACTCCTTCGCCTGTTTTTCGTGCAACGGATCGCCGCGCTTGTAGAGCAGTCCGCCGTGGACGCGCGGATGGAGCGTCTTCACGCGTCCCTCGAGGACTTCCGGGAAATCGGTGAAGCTTGAGATGTCGCGGACCGGCACGCCTTCCTTGCGCAACAACTCCGCGGTCCCGCCGGTGGAGATGATGTCGACGCCCTGCTTCTCCAGCGCGCGCGCGAACTCGGCGACGCCTTTCTTATTCGAAACAGAAATGAGGGCGCGGATAATTTTCATGCGGATCGAGTAGCGATGTTGGCCGAAAGATTTCTCGGCGTCATCACGGAAGTTAGCGGGCGCGAAATGGCCAGCCCGTCACCGCTCGATGACGTTCTTCACCATCGGGTAAAGGACGGGGCAGCAGCCGATGGTTTCGCAGAAGGCTTTGCTAAAATGGCTCAGGCTCGCGTAACCGACTTCGGTCGCGGCCTCGGTGACGTTGTGACGCCCCATGCGCAAAAGCTCAGCGGCCCGTTCCATCCGCAGCTTCCGCAGGTACTGCGGAATGGTCAGCCCGACTTCCCGCGAAAAACTCCGGCTTAAGTAAAACGGACTGCACCCCACCTCACGTCCCAACATCTCGAGCGTCGGCGGCTCGGCGAGATTGCGCGCGAGCAGTTCCTTGGTGCGCGCCACGCGGTCCCGGGCCA